>JAERML010000100.1 GCA_016844425.1 Bacteroidota bacterium | reverse complement strand
GGTCTGATATAACGAACATGGGTGCCAAAGGGGGGACCATGGTCGCCGTCGCCGTCGCCGCCGCCGCCGAGGAAAGGATGCTTAACAACTTGTTAGCAACTCTGGTCGGGCGTCGGCTCGCTAGCGTTGGTAATCAACGTGTTAGGCGTCGGCTCAGAGGCTTCTAAAGCCTCTGCGCGCTTTAGCTCGATCACCGGGCGCCCCAGCGACATCAGGTTCACGCTGATCGACCCGACCTGGTCGAGACCGTGCGCCGTCCTGGCGAGACCGACGACCTGGGCGAGCGCGCCGACGAGCGAGCGGATGTCCGCTGGTGAGGGCGACGGCGACCGTGGTCCCCCCTTTGGCACCCATGTTCGTTATATCAGACCCGTCTCAAGATTTTCCGATAGAAGCTGAGAGCATGGTAGAGGGATAGGGAACGCTGGCGCGAGGCAGCTGGGGGTTGTCAGATAGAGTGAGGGGGTTGAGGGGAGAGGTATCAAGAGAAAAGTGGTGAAGCGGACTTTTTCAGGGGTGAAGTGGACTAAAAGCGGGGTGAAGTGGATTATTTTGAGGGTGAAGCGGATTTTGGTGGGGTGAGTGGGAGAGGCGAGTGGATTTTTCTATTGACATTATTTTACAGTGTGAGTATTTATGTAGGTATGAATTCTGAGATTAAGATGCCTGTACGGCGGAGGCCGCAGAAGAGGGTGACAGGAGAGATGAAGGGGATGGTGGTAGGGGAGAGTTTTTTGGTGGACGTGGCGACAGCGGCGGCATTGACGGTGTGGTTGGAGAACCACGGGAAGGAGGCGGTGCGGAGGAAGGAGAACGGGCAGGTGAGGGTATGGAGGTGTACATGAAGCGGTTTACGGAGACAGGGAAGTGGGATGATCCGTGGTATCGGAAGCTGAGTCCTGCGGCGAAGCATTTGTTGGGATATTTACGGGACAAGTGCGACTGCGCAGGGGTTATCGAGGTTGACTTTCAGTTGATTTCGTTTGTTGTTGGGGAGTTGATAGATGAAAAGCACCTGGCCGAACTTGAAAGCAGGTTTGAGGCACTTGGGTGTGGTAAGGTATTGATGCCCAAGTTCATAATGTTTCAGAACGGGGAGTTGTCGGAGACATGTCCGAGGCACAAGCCGATTTTCAAAGCTATCAAAGCACACGGTCTTCATAGGGTAGGCATAGAGTATCACAAGGGTAAGGATAGTCAAGATGAATCATCTAGTAAGGCTAGCGATAGCCTAGCGGTAGTGTATCAATACACTACAGATAAGGAGAAGTACAGGAGCTGTACAGGAGCTGTACAGGAGAAGGAAGGGGGTGTGGGTGGAGGAAGTGGGAGGAAGTGGGAGCGGGTACGGTTTGAGGCGCCTGGATTGGAGGCGGTGAAGTTGGAGGCGGTGAAGATTGGTTTACCGGAGATGGAGGCGCTGAAGTTTCACAGTTATCACGAGTCGAAGGGGTGGGTGGTGGGGAGGGTGCCGATGAGGTCGTGGGTGCAAGCGATGGTGACATGGAAGTTAAATTTTGATGAAAGGAGATATGAACAACGTAACCGGCCTGATTTCAGTCGGGCAAAACCTGGAGACAATGAGGATTCTCCCAATGCCGGCTGGGGAGAGCCCCTGCCTGAGCGCAAGCCGAAGCCGGAAGTGTTGCCTGTGCCTGAAGCCGGTGGAACTCTCTGAGAGTTCTCCGAAGAGGTTCACACTGGACGTGAAGTGTGAAGGGTGCGAGCGCAAGGAGAGAGAGCGATTGCTGGAGGAGCAGTGCGCGGCGGCGGCGAGGCGGAAGGAGAAACTGCTCGAACAAATTCCACTGGCGTTCCGTGGGACGAGACGCGAACTGCTTCCGAGGCCGGACAAGATGGATCGTGCGTTGGAATGGGAGTATGGGCCGAGAGGGTTGTTGCTCTACGGGCCGACCGGGGCTGGGAAGTCGAGGATTGCCTGGGAGGTGTGCAAGCGCGAGATCATGGATGGACGCACGTTCCGATGCTTGACGGCATTGAGCCTTTCCCGGTATCCGTCGCTGCTGATGGCGGGCGATGATGCGGCGGGAAAGTTCGCCGACGAATTGTGCAGGGTGAAGCTGCTGCTTTTGGACGATGTGTTCAAAGCGAAGGCGACTGAGCGGGTTGAGGAGCTGATTTTCAATGTTGTCGATGAGCGGATGGAATGGGAGCTGCCGGTCATTGTGACGATCAACGACTCTGGGAGCACGCTGGAAACGAGGTTGAGCGCGGATCGGGGACCGGCGTTGCTGCGACGGATGAGGGAGTCGTGTTTTACGATTCGGTGCTCAAGTTGACATGACGATTTCCTACAACTGCAAATTCTGCTCCGCCGAGGGGACAACCAGCTCGGATTGCACCGCGGAGGTTTTCGCGATGTTCAAGATGGAGCACTGGCTTCCGCTGCTGTCGTGCGACCGGTGCGCGGATTATCACGAGGAGAAGAACCGGTTGCGGGAGCGGATTGGGAAGGCGGCTTATGCGACACAGCGGTTGCGGTTTATGGGGGCGTGGAATGAGGGGAGCGAGAAGGTGGCGCGGGAGAAACTTGCTGGGCTGACGCAGGCGTTTGCGGAGTTGGTGTGCCGGCATTATCGGAAGGTGACGGTATGGGAGCCTGAGTTTGTGGACATGCTGATTGGCAAGCCGGAAGAGGTCAACCGGATACTGGATCGTTATGTGAAGGGTGTGCGGTGAGGCATAAATTGAAGTATGGATTGGAGGCTGAGACGGCCTACAATTTGTGGGAGGTGGAGAAGTGGTGTTTTCTGACGGGGAAATGCGAGAGTCGGTTTTACCATTTGCGGGAGATGATCCGGATGACGATGCCTGGATTGGAGTGGAACGAGTGGCTGGAGCGGCAGATGGGGGCGTATTGTGAGGACAGTTACGCGCACAAGATTGGGAGCACGGTATTTCGGAGCGTGAATCTTGTGGGATGCGCGAGTTCCGGGAAGACATTCAGCGCGGGAGTGTTTGCCTTTCACTGGTGGCTGGCTGCGCCGTGGGAGTCGATCGTGATATTGACGAGCACGACGCGGGAGATGGTGGGGTCGAGGATCTGGCCGATCATCAGGAAATGCCACAACTCTGCGCGGGAGAATCTTGGGGTGGTATTTGGGGTGAAGGGGCTGATTGAGATTGGGAACATGGTGGATTCGAAGAAGATGTTGCAGGTGGAGAAGGGGAACGAGAAGAACACGATCAAGGCGATTGCGGTGAGGGATGGGGAGACGAACAAGGCGGAGGCAAACATCAGGGGTCAGCATGCCCGGAGGATATTGATCGTGGTGGACGAGGCAGGGGACACGCCAGAGGCGATATTTGGGACGATACCGAATTTGAGGACAGGGTGCGAGGATTTCACGATCATCACGATTGGGAATCCTGACAGTCGTCTCAATCCGCATGGGAAGTGTTGCGAGCCTGCGCATGGCTTTGGATCGAGGAAAGCCGGAGTGACGACGTGGAAAACCAAAGGGGGGTGAGGAAGACGCTGAGGTATTGGGTGATGGCGGCTGGGGAATGGGCGCCGGACGGTTTTTGCAACACGGTGTTCAACGAGACGATGCTGGAAGATTTGAGGAGGAGTCTTATTTTCAAGAGCATGAGCACGCCGGTCAGTTTTCTTGATCCTGGATTTGGCGGGGACAGTTGCGTGCAGAAGATCGGGATGCTGGGTGATCTTGATGATGGGAGGATGGGGATAAATCTGAGTGCCAGCTACGAGTTGCAGCTCGATCAGGAGAGCGGAGAGGATTATGAGCACCAGATTGCCAGGCAGACGGTTGAGAACTGCAAGAAGCACGGGGTTGAACCGGAAAACTTTGGACTGGACAGCACGGCCATCGGGCGCGGCGTGGCATCACTGCTCTACACGAACTGGTCTTCCAGGATTCTCAAGCTTGAGTTCGGCGGGCGCCCATCCGAGAAGGCAGCCAGCGCGGATGATCGCCGGCCCGCTGACGAGGTTTATGATCGGAAGGTGACGGAGCTGTGGATGTCGGCGCGGGAATTTGCGTTGGGAAAACAACTTGGGAATCTGGATGACAAGGTGATCATCCAGATGTGCGGAAGGGAGTATGACATGGTGGGAAAGAAGTACCGGCTGGAGACGAAGGAAGATTGCAGGGCCCGGATCAGGAGAAGTCCGGATGATGCGGATGCGCTGTGTGGGTTGGTGGAGCTGGCCCGGCAGAGGCACGGAGCGGTGGGAGGCGGGATGCCGGGAGGGTCGGCGGGAGAAAAGGCGGGGAGCCGGGAGTGGGAGGAACAGGTGGCTGCGGCGGCTGTGGTTTACGAGAGGATGAACGGGCCGGCTGAAGAAGTGTTGGAACCCTGGTGAAAGTGTGGTAAGAGGAAAAGGCATGGTCCGTGTCATTGATACTGCAAGTCCGCCGAAGACAACTGGAAGATTCGTCTATGTGGATTCTGAAACGAAGCGGTCATTCGAGCATCCCTATTTGAGTTCGCTGAAGAACATGGCGCTGTCGCACAGGAGGGCGAACAACCTTCCGATACCTGTGAACTGGGATGGATTTTTTGAGAACAACGTGTGTGAGAACACGGCTACGGCGGAGTGTGAGCCGGATGAAAAGAGTCTCCGAGGGGCGTATCATCAGGCGAAACAGTTTGCGAAGTCGATGGCGGCATGGGCCATGAGCGGATTTGACGTGGTGGACAAGACGGTGTTGCAAACGAGGTATGACACTTGTCACGGATGCGAGCATTGGGGCGGATCGTACTTGTTTGGCACCGGCAGATGCGGCAAGTGTGGTTGCACCGGGTTGAAGTTGTATCTTGGAACGGAGCAATGTCCAACAGATAGTTACGACACCAGCCTTCCCACATTGACGCCCGGAGGCGATCCCCCGGAGACGCGGATAACATCGGCATCGTTCGCGCGGAACCTGTGTCAGTCATGGGTGAAGAAAGATCAGTCGCGATCCGAGGGCAGGGCAAGGGTGAGCGGTTTGATCGATGGGAACCCGCCATTCAGGGAAAGCGCCCTCAAGGCAGCCGGGAGGGCGGACGCGATCAACGTCAATTTTCGTCTGGCGGAAGCATACGAGGATGCGGCCAAGTCGGCTTTTTATGATGTGTTCAGCCAGGCTCCAAACTACGCGACCGTGACGATGCGGGAACGTCCGGAGATAGAGCTGAACAGGTCGAATGTGGTGACGATGGGGTTCCATCGGATGTTGAAGACCAACACAAGCTGGGACATGACAGGGCAGGGCAGCATCCAGGAGATGGTGAGGTTCGGAGCCGGGCCGCTCATTTTCGACAATGGGGAAGACTGGCGTCCTGTGAACATTCAATTTGGATACTTGCAGGTTCCGGATGGGGCATCATGCGACGTGAACAAGTGGGAAGTGGCCGGCATCCGTGTGGATTACCTGGCTCATCAGCTTTACGATTTCATCCGCGATGGGAAAGCGGCGACCGATGTGGGTTGGAATGTGGATCAGACAAGGAATGCCATCATGCAGGCATTCCCGGAGAATCAAGGCGGGTTTGGAAACACGATGAACTGGGAATGGCACCAGGAACAGCTCAAGACGAACAGCTATTCGTATTCGGTGCGGTCAAAAACGATCAGGGTGTTTCACCTGTTCGCCAGAGAGTTTCAAAAGAAAGGCGACGCGGAAGGGAAGATCAGTCACGCCATCGTTCTGGCGGACATGGTGCAGGAAACTGATTCGGAACAATTTCTCTTCCTGAAGATTGGGAGATATTCCAGTTGGCAGCAGTGCATTCACCCGATGTATTACAGCTATGGGAGCAACGGAAAACACTACGGAGTCACCGGGCAGGGAGTGAAGATGTACGGCGCCATCGAAGCGCAGAATCGGCTTTTGTGCAATATCTACGACAAAGTGTTTGCGCCCAAGGTCATGTTCAAGCCCACCACAGCCAGCGGCAGGCAGAAGTTCCTGATGGCTCGCATGGGGGATTACGGAGTTCTACCGGAAGGATATGATTCCGTTCAGGTTGGTCTCAACGGGTTGATCGAGGAAGGGTTGGCATTCAACCGGGAGCTTGGAAACCTGGTGGCATCCAACCTGAGCCAGTACCGTCAAAACCTTCAGGAAAAGAATGGGAACCCGCTTACCGCCACGGAAGTACAGCAGAAAGCCTCCGAACAAGCGCGCCTTGGCAAGACACAGCTCAACCGTTTTTATGAACAGTTGGACTGGCTTTATGCGGAGATATACCGTCGGGCCACGAGGCTGGACATCAATGAGGGTGATCCCGGAGGCAGGGAAGCGCTGGAATTTCAGTCATGGTGTGAGGAAAGGGGTGTTTCACGGAGGGAGCTTGCGGATGTGGAATCCGTGAAGGCGACCCGCGTAGTCGGTCATGGAAGCGAGTACATGAGACAGAACACCCTGCAACAGCTTCTTGGAATTTCCGGCACATTGCCTGAAGACGGAAGGGTGAAACTGGTCCAGGATTACATTGCCTCCACAGCCGGGCAGGAACTTGTCAGCCGATATTACCCCATGAGCACGCCCAGCACGCTGCCGGATGATGCGGTGGCCATCGCCACAGGCCAGGTGGCGGACATGAAGATCGGCGTTCCCGCCGTCATCACGGCGAGCCAGAACCCGATTACGTTCGCGGATGTGTTTCTCAAGGCGGCGGGACAGGCGTTGCAGACTCTTGGCAAGGGCGGCAACCCGGATGAGGTGGTCAACTTCCTGCAACTGGTCGGACCCGCCGTGTCCGCTCACGTGCAACGCATGGCTCAAGATCCGACCCGTCAGCAACAGGCTAAAATACTCGGTGAGCAGTTGGATGAACTTTCCGAGACAACGGATAAACTGGTCAAGAAACTCATACAGCAGAAAAAACAGCAGCAGGCCAGCGCCCGGGAGAATCAGAAGATGCAGCAGCAGGCTGCGCTGGCACAGCAGGCCATGGACCCGAAGACGCAGCTGGCTGCCGCCCAATTGAAGAGCAAGTTATCACAGGACGACGCCAAAACACGCCAGCAGTTGAAATTGAAGAGGGCCAAGACGAAGCAGGACATGGAACTCAAGGCCGCGAAAACAAAGCAGGCAATGGCCATGTCCGACGCGAAGACAGCGACCGGGATGGTGCAGAAACACCGGCAGCAAAGCCAGCAGATGCGGCAAGCCAGACAAAAACACGAGATGGAAATGGAAAAACAAAATGAGCAACCCGGAGAATCAGAAGAAGAGCAATGAGTCGATACCCATGTCGCAGCACATCCAGCCCTTGATCGGGGCATGGATGCGTAGTTTTCAGGAGCAGATTCGCGCCGCAGATGAAGAGCGTTTGGCCGGCTTGATGTCCCCTGGTGTTCTAGGCTTTGGTCACTCATGGATTGGCGATCGGGGCATGGTAAACCTGCAATGGATCGACAACAAGGAGTTCGAGTTCGACGAGTTGCAGGCCAAAATGTTCTGGAGCCGGGACTGGCTGACGACGGTTCTTACGGTGCCATGGAGATGCGGAGAGGAGCTGGGCCGGTCAACTCTGGTTCTTCAAGCGTATCCGGAAAAAGACAGGCTGCTTTGCCTGCACTATCACTTTTCGAGAGAGCCATTTGAGGTGGAGTTTGTCACGGAGTGATATGGCCATGTTTTCACCAGGCACAGTATATGTCAAAGCTGTCGAGCCGGTTCCAAAAGGCCGTCCGCCGAAGAAGCTGCCATCCATTGCAGAGCAGACAAAATGGGCAACAGGGTTTTACAAGTTCCCGGATGAATGGAAGAGCTTCGGCGTGGAAACTGAGTATTTCAACTGCACTCTCCTTGGAAGAGCCAACGGAGTGAACACACTCATTGCCAGGCATCGTGTGATACCTTTGGGAACGGTGGGAGCAAACACCCTGAAAGCCTGGACACTGGTGGGGAACGAACCCGTCAAGGCGTGGTCGATCAATATCCCACGGGTTCATTTCAAGGAGAACTTTGAAGACCCGAGAGTGACATGGGTGGGCGGGCAAATACTTCTGTCATGGTGCAACTTCAAATGGAACTCATTCGCTCATCAATGTGTTGGATGGCTCAACGAACGTCAGACGGTTGGCAAAGTGTTCCATCCTGTGGTCGGAAAGAACGGGCCACGATTGATGGCGAACACTGGGCACGAAAAGAACTGGCTCTGGTTTGAGCATGATGGAATTGTCCGGCTGTTATACACGGCCAACCCGCACACGATATATGACACATTCAACTTCGTCATCGGAACCAAGCACGAGTCACCCGGCGTTCTCTGGAACTACGGAGAAGTCAGGGGAGGCACCCCTCCAATCAGGGTCGGAGATGAGTACTTCACCTTCTTCCACTCCAGGACAAAGTGGATACCTCCAAAGTGCAGATACCACATGGGCTGTTACGCCTTCGAGGCAAAGCCTCCCTTTAAGGTTACGCGCTGCACCACCAAACCCCTGTTATCGGGAAGCGAACTGGATCGGAGGAACCTTGGAGCACCCCTTGTAGTGTTCCCGGAAGGCTCGAAGTTTGTCGATGGCAAGTGGCTGGTTGTTGGTGGATCGAATGATTGCCAGTGTTTCTGGCAGTACATTCCACACGAAGAACTGATGGATAAAACGAAACCAATATGAGCCACACGGGAAAGAGGAAGCATGATTAAACAACACCTGGACGAACTTTTGCGGATGCACCACAAGGAAGGGGAACGATTTCAAAGGCAGCTTGGCGAGTTCGTGAAGCAGCACACGCCTGGTATTATTGTGGAAACGGGGAGTGGAATCAGCACCATTTTCATGCTGAAGGCGATGGACGAAACCGGCATCGGCAGACTGTTTTCGGTGGACCCATCCCCGGTGGGTGGCTATGTGATTGAACACCCTCGTTACAAGATCGTTCACAAGAAAAGTTTTCAAGCGCTCGCCTCTCTCTACCAGGAGACGGGACCGTGGAATTTATTCCTGCATGACAGCGACCATTGGGTCGAGTGCATGACTTATGAGCTGGACATGGCTTACGCCTGCGCGGCGGAGGGCGGCTGGATCATGGCGGATGATCATACATGGGACGGCCACGATGCCTGGAAGAGGTTCGTGGCCAGAAATGTCCTTGGTTCAACCGAATTCAGCCTGGGTTCGGTGCAGGCAGTTCAGAAACAGTGGGGGGCACCCGCTATTCAATCCGCCTCTGAATTACTGTCCTCCCGGCTGTGGGACAGTGCGAAGGAACACGGTTCCGCATGGCGGACCGCCAATGGAAGAAAGCCTTGCTGGACGTGCGGTGACGAATACGTGGAATCAGGAACCAACAGAAACGCATGAAGACCGTCTGTCTGACATTACTGGAAACACCGCACATTGAAGCGAGAGCAAGAAAACACCTTGAAGAACGCGGGATAAGCGACGCTCTTTACTTCTACGGAATACACGCGGCCAACGCTGGTCTGGAAACCATACATACCTATGACGCGGATCATCCGGAGGAGAAGTTCAACATAGGTCCGCATGGTGTCGGCATCTGGTGCGCTTTCCACGCTCTATGGAGGGCACTGCTTCTGTTCCCCGATGAACACTTCTTCGTGGTCGAACACGATGTTGTCATGCACGACGGCTGGCGTCAGCGTATGGAAAAGGCGATGCGAGACATACCGAAGGACTTCGATTACTTCTTCTTCGGGTCATGCTGCGCGATGGACAAGCCGAGGACTCACATAGCCGGGGATGTATGGGAGGTGAAGTACCCTTTCTGCAACCATGCGTATGTGGTGGCGAGGAAGGCCCTGCTCACCATGATAAGGTCGTGCAGCAAGTGCTACGCTCCAATCGACCTTCAGCTCGCCGTTAACGCCTTCCCGAAGATGAAGGTTTACACATTACTCCCGCGGTGCGCGGACCAGGAGAACACAGTGCTTATGTCATGAAATGAAGATTCTCGAAATTGGAAATTACAGAATACGGCCGGTTGTGGTGGTCGTCCAAGAGCTGCCTCATCGGACGGAATTCATCCTCAAAGAACTTGCGTCGAAAGGGATCGAACCCGATGTGTTCAATGGTTTCGATTCGCAACAGTGCGGTTTGAGGACTGAGCACACCTACGAGTTTGACAGTCCCGGCAGCGGGTACCGGATCGGCGCCAAGGAGATTGCGAACTGGGTCAGTTTCTACTCGCTATGGTCTGCCCTGAACATGCAGGCGGATGAGCATTTTCTACAGCTGGAATGGGACGCGGATTTTCATCCCGGCTGGTTTCAGAGGGCGGAGAAAGCCCTGCGGGACACGCCGGAGGATTTCGACATGCTCCAGCTTGGGAGTTGCTGCTGCATGGACAAGCCGCGAACACAGGTTGCCGGGGACGTGTGGCAGGTGAAGTGGCCGGCGTGCGGACATGCGACAATCCTGGCCAGGAAGTGCATCCCGGCCCTGCTCCGAAGTCAGCGGAAGGTGTGGGCGCCGATGGATTTGAGTCTGATCTTCGGAACCTTCGAGCAGGAAGGCATCAAGCTTTTCACGGTGCTGCCGCGCATGGCGGACCAGTTCAACACGAATCTGGCAGCATGAAACGCTACCCCAAACGCATCAAGATCGTTCCCGTCCTGTCCTCGGACATGACGCTGGATGTGTGGCAGCGCAGCCCGGAACTGGTGGCGGAGGCCATGCGCCTCGGGAAGGACCAC
>JAERML010000099.1 GCA_016844425.1 Bacteroidota bacterium | reverse complement strand
GGGCACGATCCTCCCCAAAAATGTTGTCTCGGTAAGACCCAACCCGAAGATATTGGGCTATACTCCGGCGGACGCATCGCAGGCCACCCGGATTGCTGGAACGGGCACTGGGACAATCAGCACGCGAATTGTGGATTCGAAACTGGTTCCCGAGAACCATCTACTCAAGATCACGTTCAATGCGAAATCGGATGAGGTCCATGCAAACTCCTACAATCTCATCGACAGCACAACGGGGCAGGTGCTCTTTGAGACAGGAAATGATTTTGATGGCAAGGGCACAGGGGTTTCCGGCTCAGGTGTTCAGCCAATCATCTGGACACTCCCGACAGTTGTTGTCGACACACTGCAAAGCGGCTTTGCGCCGGGGAGTACAAGTGATGCAATACTTGATGTGAGTTATTCCCCCAGCCCAACCTCCTTGCCGATTACGAAGAGACGTCTGGGATTCCCCTATGACATGATCATCACATTTTCCAATACGGTAATCGACACCGCGGAAGGGACATTTCCTGGCCCGCTTTTCAGACGCCCGGTGAAGTTTCGGATCGAGGCCATGACACCTGAAGGGCTGTTGCACCTCCGATGCAAATTCAGCGACCAGAATGGTGACTCAACCCTCAGTCGGCTTCCGGGCCAAAATTTCGAGCAAATCCAGGTGTTCACAGGGCCCGACAGTCTTCAGACAGCAGCCAAGATAACATGGGTAATCAAGCTGAAGAACGATGACAGTGTTACAGTCAATCCCACACTCGGCGATTTGTACAATGTGAGGCTTCTCTACCCGTACACTGTAAGTGACGAGTTCGTCTTCACGACGAAGGGAGAGTGGATTGAGAGCGCCAGGGCACAGGATGAATTCAAGCAGCAGCCGTACGTTGTTCCCAATCCCTATGTCGGCGCAGCGAGTTTTGAACCCGGTCTTTTCGCGACGCAAGGTCGTGGCGACCGCGCCATGGAATTCCGCGGCCTGCCGCAGAATTGCGCAATCAGAATCTACACAGTCCGGGGTGAATTGGTGCGAACGCTGGTGCACGATGGTTCCACCGATGGCTACGTTCGCTGGGACTTGCGGACGAAGGACAACCTTGACGTTGCGCCTGGTTTGTATGTGTTTCACGTCGATGCTGGCAGCTACGGCAGCCACATCGGCAAGTTCGCCATCATAAAGTGAACGAGGTGGCCATGAAAAACAAAATTCTCCTTAGCTTGGCAATGGTGGCGGCTGCGGGTGCCGTGTTCGCGCAGTCAAAAACGGGAACAAGTGTCGGGCAATTCCTGCTGATTGAGCCGAGTGCCCGCATAGCCGGCATGGGCAATGCCGGTGCGACGATCTACAACGAGATTCAGGCCGCCTACTACAATCCCGCTGCGATCGGGCACTTTCAGGGTAGTGGTGTTCAGTTCACACACAGCCCCTGGATCGCCGACATTACATACGACTTTGCGGGCGTTGCGGTAGGTTTGGGCGAGGTGGGGAACCTGTACGCGAGCGTGACCTCCCTGAACTCAGGCGAGATCGACGTTCGGACGGTCGAACAGCCGCTTGGAACAGGAGAGCGCTACACTGTTTCCGATCTTGCGGTCGGACTCGGCTATGGACGGCAGATCTCGGATCGATTTTCGGTCGGTGTGCAAGTAACATATCTCACGGAAACGATCTGGCACAGCTCGATGAGCGCGTTCAGCTTGAATGTAGGCACCCTGTACCGCATTTCCGCGGATGGCCTTCACATCGGTGCGAGCATCTCCAACTTCGGGACACGGGCAAAGTTCGACGGACGCGACCTGCGCATTCAATACGATCAGAACCCGAACGTCTATGGCGACAACGGAAGCATTCCCGGAGAACTTTTCACAGAGAGTTACGCGTTGCCCATATTATTCCGCGTAGGCATTGGGATACCGCTCAAAGTTGGAGAGGACAACAGAATCCAATTGGCTGTAGATGCATTTCATCCGAGCGACAATACGGAGAGTGTGAGTCTTGGTGCTGAGTGGATGTTCCAGAACGTGGTGGCAGTGCGGGCGGGCTACCAGAACCTCTTCCAACAGGATTCTGAGACCGGCCTCACGCTCGGCGCGGGCTTGCAACATCAAATGGATGACTATCGACTCAACTTCGATTATGGTTGGGCTGACCACGGGCGACTCGAGCAGACACACCGGCTGACGTTGGGAGTGACGTTCTGAGGAGACAAACGGAGGATCATTGAGGTGTTCTGTTTTGCACGGCTCCGGCTCCGGCTTCCCTGTGCAGGAGGCAGTCAATCTAACTGCCCCATGGAAGGTGCCTTTTTTCGGACAACGCATGCTACATCATTCATCCAGTTCATTCTTCCCCATGCCTTCACAGGATTACAAAAACGAGCGTCCACAACACGATGGCGCTGGGTGAAAGGTGCGGGGACGCTGGAGATTCCAGGACATTTACTACAGTGACTAAGTATCGGACAAAGTACGGTTGCTTTTCGGATGATGGGAAAGAGTTCGTTGTTACCACACCCCGGACACCGCGGCCCTGGATTAATGTCATCAGCAATGGAGACTATGGACTGACCGTCTCTCAGGCCGGAAGCGGATACAGCTGGCGCACACATGCACAGTTGAATCGCCTCACCCGTTGGGAACAAGACCTGATCAAAGACGAATGGGGAAAGTACATCTATCTGCGGGACGAAAAGGGGAATATCTGGTCGGCAGGTTGGAAACCGGTGTGCAGCGAACCCGATTCCTATCGTTGCAGACATGGTGTGGGATATACCATCATCGAAGCGGCGAATTTCGGCATAGAGACCGAACTGTTGATATTTGTTCCCAACAATGACCCTGTCGAAATCTGGCAACTCACTGTCCGGAATCGCTCCCGAAGAGCCCGTACGCTAAACCTGTTTTCCTTCTTTGAATGGGGCCTCGGTCAGTCCCCCGACTAGCACAGGGAATTTCACAAGTTATTCATCGAAACTGCCTATGACGCGAATGCCTACACCCTCTTCGCGACAAAACGGCTGTGGGAAGTGCCGACCGAACGGGGCCACTGGAACACAAACTGGCCGTACGTCGCGTTCCATTCATCAAGCCTCAAACCTGTCTCCTACGACGCCGACAAGGAGTCGTTTATTGGAATGTATGGGAACCAGTCCATGCCGGCCGGCGTCAAGAGCAAGAAACTCGGGAAGCGGACAGGAAATTGGCTGGATGCCATTGCCAGTCTGCACCACCAGGTAGTACTGCAACCCAACGAGGAAACGACGATCTGTTACACACTTGGCTGCGCCGACTCGAAGACCCAGGCGTTCGACATGATTGCGCGCTATCGGTCGACCGATGAGGTGAATGCCGCCCTCGACGAAGTGCACGCGCGATGGAATACTATGTTGGACACCGTTACCGTGTCGACCCCAGACGACGCGATGAACATCATGGAAAATGTATGGTTGAAGTACCAGGCTATATCCGGACGCATGTGGGGCCGCACGGCATATTATCAAACGGGGGGCGCGTTCGGATTCCGCGACCAGTTGCAGGACAGTCAGCTCTGGCTGCCCATCGATCCGGATCGGACAAAGGCACAACTGCTGCTGCATGCCCGCCATCAATTCAAGGATGGTTCGGTATTTCATTGGTGGCACCCGTTGTCGGAAGTCGGGCTGCGCAACCAAATCTCCGATAACCTGTTGTGGATGCCGTTCGTCCTGTACGCGTATCTGCAGGAAACCAATGACCTCTCAATCCTTGATCTTCACGAACCGTTTGCTGACGATCGGGTGACGATGTCTATCTATGTCCACTGCTGCCGTGCGATCGACAGGGCTCTTGAACAGTTCAGCGATCGCGGGTTGCCATTGATTGGCGGAGGTGATTGGAACGATGGCTTGAGTGCGGTTGGACTGGATATGAAAGGGGAGTCCATCTGGCTCGGTCATTTCATTCACCGTATCCTGCTTGATTTCTCCGAGATTGCTAATCGGCATGGAGATACAGAACGGTCCGTGCAGTACAAAGAACGGGCACACAACCTTTGTAATAAACTCAACACCCTCGCTTGGGACGGAGAGTATTACTACGGTGCCACCAAGGACTCCGGCGAAAAGATTGGAAGTAAGGAAAACACGGAGGGAAAGGTCTGGCTCAATGCGCAAACGTGGGCGATCATCGCGGGCGTCTCCGATAGCGAGCGCGGAGAGCAAATAATGGATGTTGTAGAAGAGAAGCTTGAATGTAAGATTGGTCCACTCCTGCTCTCTCCCGCCTACAAAACAATTGACAAATACGTTGGATACTTGACACGGTACAGTCCTGGCATGCGCGAGAACGGTGGGGTATATACCCATGCCGCAACATGGGCGGTGATGGCAGAGGCCATGCTTGGCCGCGGCGAAAGCGCATATCGCATGTACTCAGAGCTCTGCCCGATTAACCGTGGCAAGCAGCCTGATACCTATGTTGCAGAGCCATACGTGACTGCTGGAAATATCGAAGGGCCGGATTCTGCGTTCTTTGGCCGGGGCGGCTGGACGTGGTATTCAGGATCTGCCGCCTGGTTGTTCAAAGTGGGATTGGAGTGGGTTTTAGGGATCCGGGCAACCATGGAAGGTCTGCTCATCGACCCCTGCATTCCGTCGTCCTGGAAAGGGTATCGTGTGAAACGAACATTCCGGGGGGTGGTCTATAATATTGAAGTGAAGAACCCCGATCATGTGCAGTGCGGCGTGGAGGAACTGTGGGTCGATGGTCGGCGGCATTGCATGACGAAAGGGCCTCGCAACAAGACGCTTCCCCTGTATGATGCCGGGACAACTCATGAAGTCATTGTGGTGCTTGGGCAGTGAACGGGCGCTTCCAGCGCCATCAAGTAGTACTCATCCTCTTCCAATGTGAACGCCATGAAATCCAAACCCTTTATTGCTCTTGTTCTTCTTGCCACATCCCGCCTCTCCGCGCAGATCTCCACCGAGGCGCTGCTCGATACGATTCAACACACGGCATTCAATTTCTTCTGGCAGGAAGCAAATCCTGCGAACGGTCTCATCAAGGACCGCGGGCCGGGGAACGCGCCATCCAGCATTGCTTCTGTGGGCTTTGGACTGAGCGCCATTTGTATCGGCGTCGACCATGGCTGGGTGTCGCGGGAGGCAGCGCGCAACCGCGTCCTGACGACCATGAATACGTTCTGGACCGGACCACAAGGTGGGGGTGCGAGCGGTTACATCGGCAACTTCGGATTGTTCTATCATTTCCTCGAAATGAACACCGCCGTGCGGACATGGGATAGCGAGCTTTCCACCATCGATACCGGTTTGTTGCTTGCCGGTATCATCGATGCGCGCCAGTATTTCGACGGTGCTGATTCTACCGAGACTAGAATCCGCGCACTCGCGGATTCCATCTACCGCCGCATGAACTGGAACCTGATGCGCAACTTCAATCCCGGTATTCTGATGGGCTGGATGCCAGGCACGGGATTTCTGGGGTATGGACAGTGGGTCGGGTACAACGAGGCATCGATCATGTACATTCTTGCGCTCGGTTCCCCGACATATCCGGTGGACTACGATGCATGGCTGACCTGGACGCAGGGATATGACTGGGGGAACTATTATGGCTATTCGTACGTCACGTTTGCCCCCCTCTTCGGTCATCAATATTCGCATTGCTGGATAGATTACCGGAACATCAACGACGTGTACATGCGCAATCGTGGCATTACGTATTTTGAAAACTCGCGACGCGCGACACTTGCCCAACGCGCCTATAGCATTGATAATCCGTTCAGCCACGCCGGGTACAGCGATTCGCTCTGGGGAATCACAGCCAGCGATACACCGACCGGTTATCGCGCCC
>JAERML010000098.1 GCA_016844425.1 Bacteroidota bacterium | reverse complement strand
AGTATAGTCAATGACAGTGGTGCAAACGAGATGCGTGTCATACTGCCTCCTTGGTATGATGCGGAAGGGAATCAGCTTCACATTAGGACGAGAGAATTGTGCTGATGTTGCGCGCCGCGATACTCACGGGACCCTTGCGAATCTTGGGTCTTTTCCATCATCGCTCACGCTTGTCTTCTGGGCGCAAGTATGGTATCTTTGGTTTGCGGCCATGGATGCTGGTCGCAGGAACTCGAACGAAAGAGTATGGTCCGAACGATCCTTCAGTTGGGAAACCCAGCGTTACGCGCCCGGTGCATACCGGTGCGATCGTTTCATACACCCGACCTTCGGGCATTGATCAACGACCTGCGGGACACGCTTGAGGATTTCAAGGCGCGTCATAGTTTTGGTCGGGGGATTGCAGCGCCGCAGATCGGCTCCACGCAGCGCGTCATCTTCATCAACGTGGGTGCGCCCCTGGCCCTGATCAATCCGGTGATCGTCAAGAGGAGCAGGAAGCAGATGATGCTGTGGGACGATTGCTTCAGCTTCCCGGATCTTCTCGTGAAAGTCCGTCGGTCTCTTTCGATTGAAGTACGCTACCAGGATGAAATCGGGAAACGACATCTCTTGAAGGCAGAAGGACCGCTTTCAGAATTGCTTCAGCACGAAATCGACCACGTTCAAGGAATCCTTGCTGTCGATCATGCGATCGATTCGAAGCACATCATCTACAGGTCGGAATACGAAAAATGGAGGGAAGCTCACGCGAGAGTGTTACTGTAGTGCCACCTCGTCGGGCGATGACGTTGCAGCTCGGGTCAACTTCGCTTCATAAAATGTCATGAGTTTTTCCCCCAGTTTGTCCTCACGCAATATTCAAAGATTCTCTCTGCGTAATCTGTGAACGGCGGGAATCCAATGCCGCTCCCGACAAGCAATGCATCGGTGTTTGAGGAGTTGAACAGGCGGTCGACGCTAACGTAGGGGAGAAGCGTATCAAGTTGGGCCATGAATGCATCCTCGCGTCCCCGCATGTCAGCGCGACGGCGCTCGAATTCTTCGCGACTGATAAACTCCATCGTCCGTGGATTCCTCAGCGGAGTGTGTTTGTCGAAGTAGCGGATTGCCCTCATCACAACATCATCAAGGCGCGCGGCTCGAGTCGGTCCAGCTGTGATGTGGAAGACCTTGCTGACGCTTTCCGGCCTCCCCATGATGTACACCATCGCGTCATCCACCCAATCGATCGGAACGAGATCCATCTTTGTGTCGGGTCTACCGGGAACGTATGTAAGCATCCCTTTTTGCATCAGCCGAAGCGGAATGTAGATCACATTGAATGTGCTGGTCTTGCCCGTTCGTGAATCACCGATGATGATGCTGGGCCGGAAAATGACGGCCGGGAGACGATCGAAGTTGTCACGCACGATCCGTTCGGACTCGCATTTGGAATGTTCGTAGGTATTGAAGAACTTCTGTCCCATCTCCAGCTCATTCTCGTAGATATTCCCGCCACGCTGTCCGGACACCGATGATGTCCCGATATAGACGAACCGTTCCAGCTTGCCTTTCTCCGCACACATGTGGGCGATGGACAGCATCCTGCGCGTGCCACCACAATTGATGGCCCGCGCCTCATCAATGGGATGGTCAAACCGGATTGTTGCCGCGCCGTGAATAATGTGAGTTGTGTCGGCAACGATACGGGCAATCCGGGTGGCGTTCAGTCCACAATGGTCGAGCGAGACATCGCCCAGTATGCCGTCGATCCGTTGCATGGCATCCGGGATGCCGAACTCGTGGACAACCTGGTCCGTAATCATACGGACGCGCGCACGGGCGTCTTCCTCGTCTTCTCCACGAACGAGAAGCGTGATGGTGGAGTCGGGAAAACTCCGCAGGATGCGGGGAAGCATGTTGGTACCGACAAGCCCGGTGCCGCCGGTGATGAAGAAATGTTCAGCCATGATGAAAAGGAATAGACCAGGGAATGAGCGAGTGAACCAGCAACAGTATACAAATTCCGAGGGAGCAAACCAAGATTGGGATATGCAACTCGGGCTCGATTGTCGTATATTTGAACCAACACAAACAACCATACTTGACGGGAAGACGCGTCGTGGAGTTTGTTCCTTCGTATCTCACATTGCTTCGTTCCGGCGAACTGCATCGCCGGGTGGATGCACTGGAGGCAATGCTTGCCTCATGCACGATTTGCCCGCACGACTGCGGCAACAACCGTTTGAAGAACGAGATCTCCCGCTGCTACTCTGGTTACCTCCCAATCGTTTCGTCCTACACACCTCACTTTGGTGAAGAGCCCGCACTGGTTGGTACCCACGGTGTGGGAAACATTTTCTTTGGCAACTGCAATCTCCGCTGCGTGTATTGTCAAAACCACCTCATTAGTCAGAATTATAAGGAAGAGCAGAAGAACGAAGTGAGCATCGAACGGCTGGCGAAAATGATGCTCGAACTGCAGGTAAAAGGATGTCACGAGATTGGCTTTGTCTCACCCACCCACTTTGTTCCCCAGATTGTCAAGGCGGTGACGGTTGCAGCCGGGCAAGGACTGAAGCTTCCCCTCATCTACAATACCAACGCGTACGACTCGGTCAAGGTGCTTCAATTGCTTGACGGCATCATTGATATTTACTTGCCTGACTTGAAGTATATGGACTCTCAAATGGGGTATCAATACTCAAAGATCAAAGACTACCCCCGGCACGCGCAAGCTGCGATCAAGGAGATGCACCGGCAGGTAGGGAGCGATTTGGTGATGGGGGAGGATGGTCTGGTGAAGCGCGGGTTGATCATCCGTCACCTCGTGTTGCCAAACGATATCGCTGAAAGCAGGAAGGCATTGAGCTGGGTAAACTCCGAGCTGGGCATCACCACTTCACTAAGCGTGATGGCACAGTACTTCCCGACCCACAAGGCGCTCTCGACGCCGCTCCTCAACCGGAAGATCCGACAAAGCGAATACGACAAAGTTCTTGACCATCTCCACGCTCTTCAGATGGAGAATGGGTGGGCACAGGAATACGAAGCCTCCGAATACTATAAGCCAGAGTTCGAAGACCGCCAGCGCCCTTTCAAAGGCGGCTCGGACAATTCTGACTGATGCGGGCGCCCGCAAGTAAGTTTTTCCTGGTTCTGCGGCAGATTTGAAACCAAACCACTCCTCTCTCGTGAGGAACCCATCATTTCTATCACACAATCCATTTCTTAGGAGACTGGCATGTTAACTGCATTGGAGAGGACCGCAATGATCAATCAGATCAAGAGCCTGCCGTTGGCTGTCAAGGCGGCGGTCAAAGATCTGAATGAGTCCCAGCTCAACACTCCGTATCGCGAGGGGGGCTGGACGGTTCGGCAGGTCGTGCACCATATGGCAGATTCTCATTTGAATGCGTTCATCAGAATGAAGCTTATTCTGACTGAAGAGAATCCGACATTGAAACCGTACGACCAGGACAAATGGGCAATGCTTCCCGATGTTGCGGGAACACCGATTGACGAGTCCATTGCAATTCTGGAAGGTCTGCACGCCCGGTGGGGAGTTTTGTTGGAAGGCCAGCCCGAATCAAGCTGGAGCCGCACAGCTCAACATCCGGAAGTGGGGCCTGTGACACTTGAATCCATGCTGAAGACATACGCACGCCACGGAGAAAAACACGTCGAGCACATCACGACCCTGCGGAAAACAAGAGGGTGGTGAGAGTTGGCCGTCGGCGAGCGGTGTCGTAACTGTTCTCAGGTCCTTCGGGGGGAGGAAATGACCATGTAACCGTTGCCTGAAAGGGTAAGGTCATGACAATGCTCCTTGACGCTCCCAAAGTGGTACACATTGCCAGACAATGTTCGATATTATTCCTGGTGCTCCTGTACATCCCCATTGCGCGCGCGCAGGATGAACGTCCTACCCCATCATCTGCGCTTACACAACCCCACAAAAAACAATCGCTTACTATTTCATTTGGAGCAGGAATCCCACAGTCCAGAAACGGCCTCACGTCGTTTTGGGAAATGGGCCCGAGCATTTCCGTAAAGTTTATGGTCAACGTCAATCGTGCCCTGGCATTCGGGATGGGGTTGGATCTTGCACTTCTCAAGTTTAACGAGCAATCGTTTCAATCGGAACTCCCGGGCATTCCGGTGCGGTCGAAGGATATCACCATGGGAGTGCTCTCACTGGCCATGAAGTATTCGCTTCTGCCATCCATGCGCGTTTCACCATTCGTTGGGGCCACGCTTGGCGCGACCAGGCTGACCGAGGCTGTGTACAAGGAGACTGTGGACAGCGTGCTGGTCACTTACTATAACATCCCCCGGGGGACGCGTTTGACGTTCGGCCTCACCGCGGGCGTCGACATTTACGTGGTCCGGTGGCTTGCACTTCAAATAGAAGCAGAGACGAGCTACGTCCATAACGATCCAAACCTCGGGTTCGCCAGTTTCCTCCGCGGGGGCATCCGCTTTTCGCTTTGATACTCTTTCCCGCTTTCTTTATATTGAGGGTGAACCAACAACACTGACGTGGGTGGTGCAAGTCTTGCGCCGTCCACCTCCTGACCTCAACACCTCCTAGTTCGGTACATGGATAAACAACAAGTGCTTTCTCTCTTTAGAGAAAGTGGAGCCCTGCTGGAGGGACATTTCCAGCTTACATCAGGCCTTCATAGCCCCCAATATTTTCAGTGTGCGAGGGTACTTCAGTTTCCAGCTCACGCAACGATGCTGTGTGGGAACATTGCGGCGCATTTCAAGGAGGCCGGAATAGACGTGGTGATTGCTCCAGCGTTGGGAGGAATTGTAGTCGGACAGGAAGTGGGTCGGCAACTCGGAGCGAGAACATTGTTCACCGAGCGGAAAGAGGGAGTAATGGAGTTGCGGAGAGGTTTTGAGATCAGGAGAGGGGAACGCGTGCTGGTGTGCGAAGATGTCGTGACGACGGGTGGATCGGTGTTCGAAGTGATCCGCATCGTGACAGGGCAAGGAGGAGTGCTTGCCGGCGTCGGGTATGTGGTCGACAGGAGCGGCGGCAAGGTGAGGTTCGACGTCGAGAACGGTGGGAGCCAGTACGCCCTTCTCCAGATGGACGTCATTGCCTATCGACCGGAATCCTGTCCTCTCTGCAAACAAGGGATACCATCTGTCAAGCCCGGAAGCAGGGGAAACAAGTGAAGGTATTTTGAGATGAAGGAACTATGAATTGGTTGAATGAAACCATGGGTAATAAGTTGATGTACCACGTCATCATCGCGGTGGTCATTGTTGTCGTTTTCTACTTTCTGTCGCGTTTGGTACGGGAGTTCCTCTCCTGGATCGGGCGCCGTGTCTTTGCCAAAACGGAAAATACCCTGGATGAGACGAAGGCGAGTGCGTGATGGACCTTAAGCAGCTCAAGCGTGAAACGGTCTACCGCGGTCGTGTGTTCGACTTGATTGTCGATCAGGTGGAGTATCCGTCCGGGAACACTTCGGTCCGGGAGATCGCCCATCATCCGGGAGGGGCGGTTGCCGTTCCGGTATTTGAGGACGGGAGCGTTCTCCTCATTAAGCAGCTGCGGTATCCTCTTGGGAGGCACATCTTCGAACTGCCGGCTGGCAAGCTGTCTTCCGGTGAGGATCCATTGATCGCTGCCGGTCGCGAGCTTGAGGAAGAGACGGGGTGGGTTGCTGGCGAACTCGAACCGCTTGTCTCAATCTACACCACACCCGGTTTCTGCGATGAGGTGCTGCATATTTTTCTCGCGACCAAGCTCCTGAAATCACCTGCAGGCCACAAACGCGAAGAGGGAGAGTTCTCTATGACGGTGCATCGTGTTCTGTTGGGGGAAGCGATCGAGATGATCGAAACGGGAGAGA
>JAERML010000097.1 GCA_016844425.1 Bacteroidota bacterium | reverse complement strand
GGATGGCGTTGAAACTGGCAGGAAAGCGTCCGGAAGCACTCCGGGCTCTCGCCGATGTGCCTGCGCGCTGGCCCTCCGGCGCTTTTTCAGACAATGCACTCTTCGAGCTCGGGGTGATGCAATACGAAGACAAACATTATACAAAGGCTGCGGCAAGTTTTGCACGTGTGGCAAAGGAACATCCAGGCAGCGATGTTTTGGGAGAATCGCACCGTATGCTGGGGGAGTCGTACATTGCACAGGGCGAATATGACCAGGCGCGCAAAGCGTTTGCTGCCGCGGTCTCCGCAAAGGGAACCAATGAGGATGTTGTTGCCGACGCAATGTTTCAGGAGGCGTGGTCACTCACGAAGTTGAAACAATACAAGGAAGCCGCAAACAGTTTCACCCGATTTACCAAGGCTTATCCCAAAAACAAACGGATTGATGAGGCGTACTTCTGGCTGGGAGAGTCCTGCTTCCAGATCGAGGAGTTCAAGAATGCCAGCGTGAACTACGAAAGGGTCGTGACCACCTACCCCAAGAGTGTCAAGTACGTGGACGCTCTTTACGGACTGGGGTGGGCGAATTACCGGTTGAAAGAATACGGCGCAGCGGCCAAAGCATTTGAACAGATCACGTTAAAGTATGCGAAGGGCAGATATGGCTTTGATGCACATCTCCGCCTTGGCGATTCCTATTTTGCCATGAAAGACTACAAGAAAGCTGCCGGCGTGTACCGATCAGCGGTGCGATTGTTCTCTAATGACCAGGGGATCGACTACGCGTATTTTCAGCTCGGAGAGGCAAACATCCGCGGAGGTGCGCCGGACAAGGGAATTGAAGAATTTAACCAACTGATCACGAAGTTCCCGCAGTCCGAGTATTGTGACGATGCACGTTACGGGATTGGATGGGTTCGGTTCCAGGAAAAGGACTTCAAGGTGGCGGCCAGGGAGTTTCAAACTCTCATCAAACAACACCCAAAGAGCGACTTGGCACCGCGTGCCTATTACAGCATCGGCGATGCACACTACAATCTGAAGGAATACACCTCCGCTATTGCATCGTACCGCGAGGTTGTTTCGCGCTACCCCAATAGTCCGTACACGTCGGAGGCCATTAATGGCATACAGTATTGTTACGTGCTGATGGGGAACGAGGGTGAGGCGGCCAAAGTGATTGACGAGTTCGTCCGAAACAATCCCCAAAGCCCCATGGCGGACAAACTTTATTTCAAGAAGGCGGACTTGTTCTTTAGCAGCAAGGATTACGCCCGGGCTATTACCGAGTATCAGAACTTCATCAGCAAATTCCCGCAGAGTCCTCTCGCGGCGGATGCACGGTATTGGATGGGCCAGGGGTATGCATCAACCAACAGGATTCAGGAAGCAATTGCGTCCTTCAATGACGTGATCAACAACTACCCCTCCAGCCGGATCGCCCCAACGGCAATGCTCGATCTCGGGCTCCTTCTTGCCGATCAGGAAAAGTACGGAGAGGCGGCCGGAACATTTGACAGGCTCGTACAGCGGTTTCCCGGGACCGAGGCTGCTACCAGGGCGGCATATGAAATTGGGGCTGCACATTACGCCGCTCATGACGTTGAGTCTGCCAAAACGCAGTATGCATCTGTTGCGCAGAAGGCGAGAGGGTCATTGTATGGCGACAAGAGCCTGATTGGTCTTGGGCTGATTAAACAAGCTAGCGGAGAATTCGCGGAGGCCATCGGTCTGTTTTCTGAGGTGTCTGCCCGCCGGACGGATGAAGTGGGTGCAGAAGCGCAATTCAGGATTGGCGAAACGCTCCAGCAGCAAGCAAAGTATAAAGATGCCATACCTGCTTTGCTACGCGTGAAGTATGTCTTTCCTTCCGCAAAAGATTGGATTGCGCGCGCGTACCTTCGAATGGGGGAGTGCTACGAAAAGGTTGCCGATAAGGGAAAGGCGCGTGAGGCCTACCAGACTGTTCTCAAGTCGCATAAAGAAGATGAGTTTGGAAAAGAGGCCGACAAGAAGATAAGGGAAATGCAATGAAACGGTGTTGGATTCTTTTGGCCTTCTTCATGCTGGGAGCAAGCTCTGTGCCGGTGCGTGCACAAGAGAAACCTGAACCTCCACGAAGGGGTGCCACGCTGCCTGTGGATTCGTTGGCACCGAAAGGAGAACTTCCAAAGATCGATCTTCCGGAATTTGTCATCACCGGGAATGAGGCAATCCAACTTCCGCAATTCGACAAGACCACCCTTGATGAACAAATGATTTTCGATGCCTCATCGCGCAATGCGGGTCCTGGCTTGCGTGAATCGACGCGCATGCGGTTGGAAGGCTCCGGGAAAGAACAGGGTGGTTTTGCGAACATGGGTGGCGGCGTAGGCGGGAAAGTACTTGCCGGTTACGGTTCATATGCCACACCATATTTTGACGGTTGGTTCGGACGCACGTCCGGGTCCTCCGACTTTCTGCTGAAGGCGGGGTACAAATCGAGCGGTGGTCATACATCAAACGCCGATTTTCGCTCTGGCCACAGTTCTCTCTCCGGCGGATTCTATCTTCCGGATGATGCAGGTATTGTGGCGGGAAGCAGGGTTCATGGAAGTGTTGGTCTGCAGGGCGACGGGTATCGCCTCTACGGCAGTTCTTCCCCACTAAGGGAACGGACAGTGACAAGATTCATGGCAGACGCATCGATCAACTCCAACACCGAGGATCTCTTCACGTTCACGTCCGGCATCTACCTCAGAACCGCGACGGTCAAGGACACACTCCGCACGGCTGAGACATCGGTGGGGTTTGAGTTCGCTGCTGAAAGGGACCTTGCGGACGTTGAATTGAAGGGCGAACTGGGACTCTGGAGGAATTTCTATTCCGCGCCGTCAGCGGCGTGGGATCCGTTTTTCACACAGACAGGTCTTTCCGCGAGGTATCAGATTGCAGACCAGTTGGATATCCTCGGCGGGCTCCGATTCTATCTCGTCCGTGGTTCAGACACGAAGAGCGTCGGACGTGTGTATCCGCGTCTTGGTATTTCCTGGTACGCAACCCCTTGGCTGACCGCATTTGCCAAGTTCGAGCCGTATGCACAGCGGAACACGCTCTCTTCCATGATGGAATCCAATCCCTACTTGATGACAGACGTTCGCGTCCGCAATCAGGAATACTTCACCAGTTTCTCCATTGGTGTTGAGGCGGATGCCGCGGCAACTGTGAGAACCAAACTTACGCTGAACTTCAAAGAGGCGCGCAACTATCCGGTCTTTGTCGATCCAACAGCGATCAGACTCTGGAGTTCCGAATACGAAGGCAGCGTTCGCATCGTTTCCGTGGATGCTGATATCTACGCGGACATTACTGACTCGGACAACTTTGGCGCCTCCGCGAGTGTCCGCTCAACCCGGTACTCTGTCACCAGCAAATCGGTTCCGTACTTGCCGGTGCTGCTTATCAGCGGTCTCTACCAGCATCGGTTTGCGTTCGGATTGACTGTCGGAACAACGATGCAAGTGATTGGTAAGCAGTATGCTGACACGCACGAACAGCGCTCTCTAGCCGCATTCACCCTCTGGGATGTGAGAGCGGAGTATGCGCTTGTTCCCCGCTGGAATGTGAATGCCACAGTGCAGAATCTCCTGGATCAGAAACAAGTGTGGTGGGAAGGATACGCAGGGCTGCCGCGGACCGCAAGTCTGGGCATGAGTTTCACCTGGTAACACGACATCACAATCCCCCATGAGTCAAGAAGAACTCATCAACATGATCTCGGAGCGAGCCGGTATTTCCAAACAGACCGTCCGGGAGATCATCAACACAATTGCAGAAGTATGGAGCGAAGAGATCCTCACGCAAGGGGAGCTCGACCTGGACAAATTCGGTGAGTTTCTGATTGAACACCGGCCCGGCCGTAAGGGGATCAACACCGAAACCAAGGAAGTATTCATCATTCCACCCAAGGATTATCTCTCCTTTACACCATCACGCGAGCTCATCGAATGGAGCAATAAGACCACATGAACCGTGAAGACCTTCTCAAGAAATGCGTTGACCGAGGGGTGGCGGATGAAACGAGCATTGGAACTGTATCGCATTTGTTCTATGTCTATCTTCTCTCGGCCCTGCAAAAAGGGCAGCGGGTGGAGATTCCAGTATTCGGAACCTTTGGCACCCGTGTCGTAGGTGTCAAACGTGCCCGTCGTATGCCATTCTTCGAACCCGAACAGGAGCTTGCCGACAAAGTGAACGAACGATACCGCGACATGAAGTATCTCGTGGTCGGCAAGTACGATTTGATTCCGGCGTTCGGTGAAGAAGAGTACAAGGGGAAGGAGGCGCCATATGATGCTGGAGTGGACCAGGTGGGGAAAGAGAGCATTCTTGACACCCATCGTGATGTGACGATCGAAGAATACGAAAAGAACCTCGCTGCTGCAAAAGTCCCGACACCAACGAAGGAGAAAAAACTCATGCCCAGACTGAATCTCAAGGACGAAGGGATGGAGGAGGAGATGCAGCCGGTGGAACCGGAAGGAATGGGAGAACCGACTCCCCCTACACCGCGGCTCCGTGAAACTGCCACCGAGGGTCGAGGTCCGTCACCCTTACTGCAAGTCGTCCTTGCGGTGTTGATCCTCGGTATTTTGACTGTTGCGCTGAACTATTTCGGCGTCATTCATCTCTGGGGAAAGAAGACCCCTGCTGTCACCGAGATAATTCCGGAACCTGTCGTCACAGCGCCGCCCGAAACGGCAAGAGTGGAGACCCCCACACCAACACCAACGCCTCTCCCGATTCCCGAGAAACCAAAACCCATGATTCCTTTGGGAAGCGGACGGTACACCGTGCAGGTCTCTGCGTGGATGACGCAGACCAAGGCCGATGAAGAAGCAGGCAGACTATCGGCGGCGGGGTACAGCGCATTCGTTGAGGATGCAGTCATTTCAGGTGAGACCTGGCATCGCGTTCGCGTTGGCAGGTATGCAACGGAGAAAGAAGCCGCGGCCGCCGCAGCCCAGCTGCAACAAATGCTGGAGAACGGCATCTGGGTGGCAAGGGTAAGTTCAAGATAACGCGATTCGATGATTTCGGATCGTATTCACGTAGAGGAGGAGTTATGAATCTTCTGGAAATGTTCATGAAGGGTGGCGTCATCATGTATCCCATCCTGCTGTGCTCCATGGTGGCCGCGTATGTAGCCATTGAGCGCTTCCTGGTACTGAGGAAAGCACAGTTGGATGTGGGGCAATTCATGATGAAAGTGCGGAGTATCTTCCAGAGAGGAGACGTGACCGCGGTACTGACGTTTTGTTCGCAGAAGGATGCCCCAATTGCCAATATCATCCGGCGCGGGATTGTAAAGCATGATCAGGGAGACGAGAAAGTTCGGCTTGCAGTGGAGGATGCCGGAAGGGTGGAAGTCTACAACCTTGAGAAAAGAATATCCCTGCTTGCGAGCATCGCAGGTATTGCTCCGATGCTCGGGTTTCTTGGAACGGTGACGGGTATGGTGAGCGCGTTCCAAAGGATCGAGAGCCTCAGCGGCAGCGTGAATCCCTCCGACCTGGCCGGGGGTATCTGGGAAGCGCTTGTGACCACCGTTTTCGGCTTGGTGGTCGGCATTACCGCATATGCACTGTATAACTACTTTGTCACCCGCGTCGCCCGGTTTGTTCACGAGATGGAAGTCACCACAACGGAATTTCTGGATCTCCTGGAACGCCGAATCCCGGACAATCCCCCGCTGAAGGTGCAAGAAGAACGCTCCGCCCCCCCGGCTCTCGCCTTCGACGATGACCAGTATTTCCGGAAGAAAGGTTGACTCCATGCGGTTCAAATCCGAGAACAAGCTCCTGACCAGCTTCAGCGTATCATCGCTGACGGACATCGTTATGCTGCTGCTTATCTTCTTCCTTCTCTCGTCCTC
>JAERML010000096.1 GCA_016844425.1 Bacteroidota bacterium | reverse complement strand
TCCTGCTCGGTGTACGTCTCGCCGTTGTACGTGACTTTCGAGGATGACTCTGCATTCAGCTTGATCACCACATGATGCTTGCTGAGGTATGCCGCGATCCCACCGTCTGCGTAGGTCTCCTTATCCATTTTCTTGCACCAGCCGCACCAGTCTGTGTAGACGTCCACCAACACCTTTTTGTTTGTCTTCTTTGCATTCGCAAGGCCGTCATTGAAGGACATCCAGGTCAGAGCCGATTTGTCACCTGCGTATCCATTGCAAGCATATGTGAGAGCGAAACTGATGATCAGAACATATCTGATGGACTGCATCGTAAGCCTCACAAGTTGAGCGACAGAGAGATCGTGTGTGTGTTCCCAAGGTCTTCCGAGAGAGGGACGTATGCGTAATCCAGATTTAGCAGGCCGTAACTCACGCCGATGCCTGTGGCCAACCCGCGACCTTCCGAACCGAATTGATAGCCAATTCGCCCGGCAATTGTTCGACTGAAGAAGAACTCTCCTCCGACATTCACGTACGATTTCCCCTCTGGGAAGACATTGAGATAGTCTGCTGCCAATGCGACTGTGGCATCGACATCAGGGAGGTCAAAGGAATATGCCGGTCCGATCCGGAGAAGAGAGGGGAGCGTGGTCTTCTCGTCGCGCAAGGAACTCATGGCCCCGAGGTTTGCGAGCGTGAGTCCGACGGTCAGGTTTTCCATGGAGGTCCGGTACTGCGCGCCGAGATCTATAGCGATGCCGGACGCCTCGTCAACAAGGATCTTCTCGAACAGGAATTTCCCCGTGATTCCCACGGTGAGCTCATCGGAAAATGCCCGCGCATAGGTTGCACCGACGGCGTAATTCCGGGCAGTGAAGGTCGCTTCTGGTGTGCCGGGTCGCGTGCGTACTTCAATATCGGCAACGGTCGTAGAGTTGACGGAAAGTCCGATGGCATCCGATTCGCTCAGGTTCACAGTGGCGCCGAGAAACTCCATCCGCGTATCCTGGATCCATTCTTTGTGCATAACCATTATTTGCGATGTCCGATCAGCAAGCGGTGGAAGCAGGATGCCTGCCGGGTTGTAGAATGTGGCTGCGGCACCGGATGCGTGGGCGCTCATGGCCTCTCCCATTGCGACGCCATGGCCCGAGATGCCAAGCTTCAGAAATGAAAGACCGGATTTTCCTGCCTGAGCCAATGCAGCGTCGTGAAGTATGAAGATGGTTGTGAGTAGTGTCAGGGCGAGCAAGAATGGGCGGTTGCGCATCATTTTCTTTCTCAAAAGATGACGGAGAGAGAGACAATGTGTGTGGGTGAGGGAGAGAATGCCTCGAGAACAAAAGTGTAGTGGAGTGCCGGTGTCCAGTTGCCGAAATCCTGTCGCGCGCTGAACCCAAAGCTTGGCTTCACCCCATTCCCTTTTTCTTTCAAGTCGATACGATCCAGCCCAGCGCGCAGAGAAATCTCCGGGATCAGAGGAAGCTCAACACCAACACGCCCGATGAGCGTCTTCTGATCACTCAGTTCGAGGTCTGCGGCGATCACAGCGTTCGTATCGCCCGCACCAAACAGGTCGGGGAGCTTGTACGCCGCGCCGAGCGTGTAAAGCATGGGGAACTTCTCCTTGGTTGTATTACCACTCTGACCGTACAACTCGGACGTATCCCATTGGTACTTTGAGTTGATGTCCCGGATAGTTGCAGCAAGGGTGAGTGCATTGCTGACCGGCATGAGGAGACCGACGTCGATGCCCACAGTGGTGGTGGAAACATCGGTATAGAGATGATAATAGAGAAGTTTGATGGTGATGCCGATCGTAAAACCGGATTGGAATCGGTTGGCGAAACTCATGAAGATCAGGTTTTCAGAGGTCTTGAGAGGTCCCGTCTGTTCGCCATCGGAATCTCTCCCATCAATGTCGCTGACTCCTGCGTTGATGATACCCGCGGAAAGTCCCGCGCGAGGGGCAAGAGGTTGTGCGTAACTGATGAAGTTGAGGTTACGGTCGAGGGAGAGGATCCCGAACGAGGCCGAAATGTTTCTGTACGCTGCCCAAGGCGAGAGCGCGGGATTGTAGTATCCCACAACATCTCCCGTGGTGACAGCAGTGAGCGCATTCCCCATCCCGATGCCGCGTGCCCCAAACCCGAGTCTACTGAATGAACCCGGTCGTCCACCAAGTTGAGCAAAGCATGTGGTTGATATACCGATCAGGAGAAGCATGAACGAGATCTGAATTCGAAGGACTTTGATCATTCCGCGGGTCGCCATGCTATTGGAGGACCATCACCTTTCCCCACACAGGATCGCCGTTGTTCACAACCACCCGGTAGAAATACACGCCGTTGGAGACCTGCCGTTGCTGATCATCCTTGCCATCCCATAGTTCGTCATGTTCGAAGGCCCCAGAGCGTTGGGCGTCCTTGATGACAGTGCGGACACGGTTCATGCCAAAATCAAAAACTTCGACAGTGACAGATGCTGCAGATCCTCCTGTGCTGTAATGAATCCGTGCATACTCATCATCGGGAGAAAAAGGGTTGGGATACGCATACGAGGCAGACGTGTTTCCAACGGGCTGGTATGCTCGTTGGATTTCCCATGTTTGTCCGAATTGGTTCGTTGCGTTGTCCAGTGTTTTGACGAGTCCACCCCCTGTTCCGCAGTATACGGTATCGCCAACCACACCTACGGCAAAAAACGAACTCGTGGTAAGCAACTGTCCCGTCTTGCTGTCGATAATAGTTCCGGACCTAATCCACGAATTGCCACCGTTGTCCGTTCGGTACACCCCCTCATCAGTTGCAACGTATGCAATTGAGTCTTTGAAAGCGAAATCGTATGCTCGAACACCATGAAGGAAGTTACGCCAGATGCGGCCGCCATCATCTGTGTAACTGATGCCAAACTCCTCACTCGGATCCAGGTCCGCCTTCCAGTTTGTGCACCAGAGTCGGTACGTCGAGTCGAGTTGTTGTCCTTTGATAGCAATGACCCAGTTGCCGAGTATGGACGACTGTTGATTCAGGGTATTGTATTTCGCCCACCTCACGCCACCATCTGTCGACTTGTTGATACCACCGGCAGAGCCTGCCCAAACTGTCGAGTCATTCTGAACGAAAACGGAGAAGAGGAGGAAATTGTTGTCGAGTCTCGGGTCAATCAGGTAACCCGTAAGATCGTCTTCCGGCGCGATAGAGCTACGGGTCCCGGAGGGAAGGACAATACGTTGCCAGGCTTGTCCGAGGTTGGTGGATTTCCGAAGCCCGCTGGACCAACTGGCAATCCAGACTGCCGAGTCGGAAAGAGCTGCGTCGAATGTGACGTTCTGTTCGGGGACGACGATAGGAATGAAGCGGATGGTGTTTGTTCCGTAAGTCACGAGGCTGTCGTTTCTCCCGTCGAGCGTCTGCGGGAGTTGCAGCCACGTGGAGCCGTTGTCGGTGGAGTAGGTATATCCGGTGCCAGTTTGAACAGCCTGGCCATCCACATCTTTCGAGAAACCGGTGGAAGTCCAGACAGTATCACCATGAACGGCAACGGAGAAAATTCCTCTGCTTGCAAACTCGGGGATTGGCCGAAAGCTCTCCCAGGAGGCTCCACCGTTAAAAGAGCGGGCAAGTCCCTTTCCTGTGCCTATCCAGACGGATTGTCCTCTTGTTGCGATGTGAGAGACGGAATTGCTGGGAGGAAGGAAGGAGGTTGATCCTTGTGCTGATTGTAGCAATGGTGACTCAAGGTGCGGGGCCTGGGCTGAAGCTGAAATCGGTCGACCAAGCAAGGCGACGCCAAGAATAATCAGGGTACGTGGCTTGGACATGATCTACTGTACGGTTAGGTAATGAAGAAGTGTTGCGCTAGTATCGCGACCATCCCATGCCTGGAACGCGAATCGGTTTGTGCGACGGACAGTCGGACTATCCACGAGAGGAATGAGGACTGAGTATTCGCCATCACCAGCCAAGGTATCACCGCTTGGTTGGAAGAAAGGCGGTCCCACAGGCTCCGTCCCCCCATCATCTTTCAAAAAGAATCTGACATCTGGAGTTGATGAGTCAAGACTGCGGAAAAAGACTTCCCTTACGTCGGCCAAGCCGTCCGAGTCTGCCGCACTTATAGTTATGTGAACCAGTAGGCTTCCGCCTACGGGTACGATCACCGTATCCGGGGCGTCAAGATTTGCCAGAGTGGGAGCCGAGTTGTTTCTTAAGGCAAAAAACGAGACCTCCATCGTGTTGCTCTGTAGTCCTTGGCTGTCCTCGGCGAAGACTCGGATGCGGTAACGTCCGGCTTGAGATCTTGTAAGCTCAAAAGGAAGCGTGCCTGAATAGATGCTATCGTTCGAAGTGAGGTCGGGCGAGAGCCCATCATCATGAAGGTCAATCTGTTTGAATGGGGACGATGCGGATGGCCGGAGCGCTTCGGCAACAACTCTGGCAACATTACCTGTGCCGTCGGGATTGGAGATTCGAGCGGTCACTACCGTGGCGACAGAATAATTCCCGTTGGCCGGGGTGAGGGTATCCACGTTGATAGCGGACGGGCCCACTTGAACCGATGTCACGAAGGGCGGGGTTCCTTTGACATCGACCGGGGCCAAGTTGTTGCTTTCGCAGCCTATGATAGCCGCTGCAAGCAAGGTGAACCACGAAACAGCCTGGGGTATCTGTGGAAATCTGTCCATGGCCTCTGGAGCAACAAAAAACCGGGTCTCAATTTTGCCATCGCCTGATGGGTCATTGAGGCTCGGTGAACTATGGATTGGGATGGCCTCCTCCTCTCACGTGGGGTACGTATCTGCCTGTAATTCTAACGACGTACCAACTCTCCGATGGACGACCGATCCTTTCTCTATTAAGAGTTTATCAAGACCAATACTGGTTCAAAACTAAGAAAAGTGGGCACGAATGTCAAGGACGCAGATGTTGTTAGGGAGCCGAAAGGGAGAACGGCGTCAGCGAAAACGAACAGATGAAAATGGCGACGCAGATCCATCCTAACATCATTCGTGCTGGGTCGAGCGGCGTTTCATCCTCAAGGATCGGTCGGTTCAACTTCATCACCCTGCTGAACAACATCAGTACCATGGCCCAGAACAGCCAGCCCGTGTATCCGTACTCGAAATCGATTCCTATTCCCGGCAGAAAGCCGGCGAGACCAAACAAGGCAAGTGCAACCAGAGCGATCTGCGCGATACGGTGATATCCCTTTCCGAACATCGCGTAGGAGATGTGCCCGCCATCGAGTTGGCCGACAGGGATTAGATTGATTGCAGTGACCAACATGCCGAACCACCCGACACAGAGAAAGGGGTAATGATAGATTTCATTCATCGGTGGTATGAACGCACCCGCGGGAGAGAAGATCGATGAGACCGCGACGAGGATCAGATTTTTTCCGAACAACCAACCTCCTTCGGGAATCGTTTCCAATCGCGCATACTCCGGGTGAATACCATAAAGATACTCGATGGAGGGGAGCGTCGTAAAGCCATAAATCAGGATGCCAAGACTCACAATAAACCCGCTGATTGGTCCCGCAGCTCCTATGTCGAACAGGACTTTGCGTGAGGGGATTGCCGATCGCAACCGGATCACCGCACCGAGGGTCCCGAATGGATTCAACAATGCAAATACGGAGAGTGACGGGAATGGAAGAAAGAAAGGAAGGGTAACGCTGACTCCATGCGTTCGTGCAGCGAAGTAGTGTCCAAATTCATGTGCCGCCAGCATTGTTGTGAGGAGGAGTGCATAAGTAACACCAAAACCAAAATTTGTCAACTCAAGAGGATCAAGATTGAGCCACTGTACTCCCGCGAATGTTGCAGTGATGAAAGCGAGAATGAACAGGAGGAGGTGGATGAGAATGGATCGCAGAGAGAGAGTCCTGTCGGGACGAGCTGTTTGTAGAGTATCCTGCTCTTGCAATGGTCCG
>JAERML010000325.1 GCA_016844425.1 Bacteroidota bacterium | reverse complement strand
GCCAGTGCTGCATGGGCGTTGGCAAATGTGGAGTCCAGCTGGACTGCTCGAGCAAACGCCTGGCCCGCTTCGTCCAGTAAGCGGCCGGCTGAACGACGCATATGCGAGACCCCCCGAGCGTATGCTTCGAAGGCCGGGGGGGACACCACAGACACTGTTTTGAAATACGTCTCTTCCTGCCGGGTCAGAGGAGCTTTCATCGCAGCGGCTATTCCTTCACCGCATTCAAGAAGAACTGACTGTAACTCGCGGGGCGATGTTTGCACATTAGTGGACCAGGCGGGTGAGGAAGAAATGGTATCCAGGAGTGTGAGGGAGAGAATGAAATTCTCACCGTTTCGGGCAATGTCCCACTGAACGACAAAGTTCGCACCGATTGACCTCGCCACTTGAATGTTACCAGCACCGGACCGTCCAAGAGCGAAGGCCGTCGGCGGACCGAAGACACGCAACTCTGTAATCACGGAAACGTTCCTGATAAAGTCCTCTGTAATGCCATCTGCAAGATAGAGAAGTGATGTGTCAGCGTCGGGACTCCTGGCTGGCAATACCAACAGAGAGTATTTGGCGGGAGATGCCGCATTCTGGATGTTATCAACGATGAAGTATACAACAGCGCCCAGAAGGGCAATGCTCGCGGTGATCAGGATCGGCCTTACCGGGATGCGAACGTTGGAAAGACTCTCAACGATTCTCTCGATCCACGGTTGTTTCGGCGGTACGGGGGGACCATCATCAACAGGAACTTCAAATCCTGTGTCGGTCTGGGTCTGGTTCTTGCTTCCCCATACTTCTGCGTCCGTTTTTGGGACGGACGGCACCTCGGGAACGGGTGGGGGAGCTCCGGCTGATTCTTCTTCCTTTCTCCGGGCCTCTTCTGCCTTAATTTGTTCAAAGAGTTGCTTGGCCTTCTCTATTTTTTCCCGAAGCTTGATGGCATCCTCGTTCCCCTCCTCCATTGCCAACACTTCGTGAACCGCCGCCATTCCCTTTTCGTATTTCTCCCGCTGGTAGAATGCATTTGCACTCTCCATCAATTCGACAATTTTCCTTTGCTGCGATTCACGCTTGGCACGCTGTTGGGCAGCTTCCTCTTTTGATTTCAGATCAGCTGCCCGCTTCTTTGCCTTTGATTGCTGCTGCAGGTCTTCCTGCAAACGGTCAACGCGGGTCTTGAAATCTTCCAACTCGATGTTGTCCGGTGCGCTTGCGCGCAATTCCTCAAACACCTCAACGGCCTTGTCGGCCTTCCCTCTATCCAGAGCGATGTTTAGTTTGTCACGAAGTTCATTAATGCGGAGTTCCTTTGCCGGGATGGAAGGAGGTGCCGGCTCGGGGGGGGTAGTCTTGAGTGACCTGACGCCTGCCTTTTGCTCTTCTTCTTCAATTCGCTTCAGCTCCGCCTCTTCCGCCCTTTTTCGAATTTCCTCCAGGAGCCTCTTCCGCTCAAGGTCCTTCTGACTGGCTTGGTCTTCCGGGGTCATGGCATCCAGGGCAGCTACCGAATGATGTGTGCGATTGTTGGAGTGAAGTCCCTTACGAGCACCAAAAATATATCCAAATCGTGTACGAATGTCAACAAAATCGGATGTTGACTTCTGTAGGGATTCTTTCTAAGTTTGTCCCGCATCCATACTCACGCAGGAGATGTCCATGGAAATGGTTGGTGTTTTTCTCATCGTTATTGTAGTGGCAGCGATATGGACCATAGCGCAATACAACCGACTGATAACGCTGCGCAACCAGGTGGAGAATGGTTGGAAACAGATCGACGTGCAACTGAAGCGGCGGCACGATCTGATTCCCAATCTTGTCAACACCGTGAAAGGATACATGGAGTTTGAGCAAGAAACGTTGCAGAAAGTGATTGCCGCTCGCAATGCTGCCGTCGGTGCTTCGGGAGTGGCTGATGCGGCAACTAAAGAGGGTGAATTAACTGGCGCTCTTTCACGGCTGTTCGCACTGGCAGAGAACTACCCGACGCTGAAAGCGAACGAAACTGTGCGGGGATTGCAGGAGGAACTCTCGAGTACGGAAAACAAGATCGGGTTCGCCCGTCAGTTCTACAACGACATTGCCACCAAGTTCAACATCACACAACAGGTATTCCCCGGCAGCCTGATAGCCGGGAATCGCGGAAACTGCCGAGCGACAGACTCCGACCGTTGACCTCTCGCTGAAGAAGTGACCCCGCCGGATCAATGGGACGACAGGCTCCCAACATCTACGAACAACAGGCAGCAAACAAGCGAGACACGGTGATCGTCATGGTGGCGTTCACCTTGTTCGTCGGCCTTCTGGGATACGGGTGCGATGCATTCCTCTTCGGGACCAACGGAATGTTCCCCATTGTGACGATCCTTGCGCTTGTGGTGGGGGGAGCAAGTGCATTCTCAGGACTTCAGAGCGGATCAAAGGTTGTGCTCGCTTCCGCCGGTGCACAGCCGGCCGCAGCTGACAACCCACGGTATCGGCAGTTGCATAATGTGGTGGACGAAATGGCAATCGCCTCAGGACTCCCCCGTCCGAACGTGTACGTTATTCCTGATCCAGACCCTAATGCATTTGCCATCGGGAAAGATCCGGCACATGCGTCCATAGCGATAACGGAGGGATTGCTCGAGAAGTTGAACCGGGATGAACTTCAGGGAGTGATTGCGCACGAGATGAGTCACATTCGTAACTACGACATCCGTATGATGACCGTGGTCGCTGCGCTTGCAGGAGCTGTGATGTTGCTGACCGAATTTGGATCGCGATCCATGCGTTTCGGTGGGCGGCGGCGGTCATCTGGTCGTGGAGGCGGAGCAGGAGGGATACTCCTGCTTGGACTCTGGCTTCTTGCAATGGTGTTGGCGCCACTTGTCAGCCAGATCCTTGCCATGGCAGTATCGCGTCAGCGTGAATATCTCGCCGACGCATCCGGCGCAGAACTAACGCGGCACCCTTTAGCGCTCGCCGCCGCGCTGGAGAAGATCGATGGTGCAATCGAACCGACCCGCGCGATTAAGAAAGGAACC
>JAERML010000324.1:2269-3524 GCA_016844425.1 Bacteroidota bacterium | reverse complement strand
AAAGGCATCCCGATTCATCCTGAACATCAACTTGTCAGCCTCATCCTGCAGAACGACGTTGATGAAGTTGTCTTCTCCTATTCGGATGTCTCCTACAACCACGTGATGACGATGGCGTCGAAAGTGAATGCGGCCGGTGCCACGTTCGCCCTTCTCGGTGCCCAGGAGACCATGCTTCCGAGCCGGAAGCCGGTGATCGCCGTCGTCGCGGTTCGAACAGGAGCGGGGAAGAGCCAGACGTCACGAAAGGTCTGTGAGAAACTCCGCTCGATGGATCTGCGTGTGGTTTCCGTCCGTCACCCGATGCCTTACGGGGATCTCGTCAAACAGAAAATACAAAGCTACACATCGCTCGAGGATCTGAAACGGCATCAGTGTACAGTGGAGGAAATGGAGGAATATGAACCGCACATCGCCGCGGGCACTATCGTGTATGCCGGCGTTGACTACGAGGCCATCCTCCGTGAGGTGGAGCGTCAGGCGGATGTCATCGTGTGGGATGGGGGGAACAATGATATGTCGTTCTTTCGCCCTGACCTCACGCTGACGGTGGTTGATCCTCTCCGGGCCGGCCATGAGCTCGTATTCTACCCGGGGTCGACAAACCTTCGACTTGCCGACGTCGTGATCATCAACAAGGTGGACTCCGCATCCCGCGAGGGAGGAGCTGGACACAGTGAGGAAGAATATTGGCAGCGTCAATCCCGATGCAGTCATCATCGAGGCGGCTTCACCAATTTCGGTGGATCGACCCGAGTTGATCAGCAGTCGCCGGGTGCTTGTCGTTGAAGACGGGCCGACACTGACTCATGGTGATATGGGGTACGGTGCCGGCGTCATCGCAGCACGAAAGTACGGAGCAAGCGAGATCGTCGACCCGAGACCGTGGGCCGTCGGGTCAATTGCCGAAACCTACAGACAATATCCCCGGGTTGGTGTGCTGCTCCCGGCCATGGGTTACGGGCCCCTGCAGATTCATGAGCTCGAAGCAACGATCAACAATGCACAATGCGACACTGTCGTCATCGGCACCCCGGTCGATCTGACAAGAATCATCCGGATCAACAAGCCCTCAGTGCGCGTCCGCTACGAGCTATCGGAAATGTCGCACCCCGATGTCAGCGATGTTCTCAACGAATTTGTTGAACGACATCACCTTTTGCATGCTATGACAAGTGAAACTACGATCTGACAGGAGAACAACATGAAGCGCGATTTTCTTTCCATTGCCGGATGGGCGGAGGGGGAGCTTGAC
>JAERML010000324.1:0-2264 GCA_016844425.1 Bacteroidota bacterium | reverse complement strand
CCTTCACCTCTCCCGGAGAATGAAGGAATATCCGGCGAACTTCCACCGCTCGCTGGAGGGATCTTCCGTGGCGATGCTTCTCGAAAAGCCATCGCTCAGAACGCATGTTACCTTCGATATTGGCATCAACCAGCTCGGAGGTCATTGTGTCTACCTCAATAAGGACGACGTCAACCTGGGAAAGCGGGAAAGTCTCTTCGACGTTGCAAAGAACCTCGAACGCTGGGTCGATGCCGCTGTCCTCCGGACGTACGCTCACCAGACGTGCGTTGAAATCGCGAAATCGATGGACGTCCCGGTGATCAATGCTCTTACAGACCATGAGCATCCATGCCAGGCAGTTGGTGATTTTCTGACCATCCTTGAAAAGTTCGGAGAGGTGAGGAAAAGAACAATGGCATTTGTTGGAGACGGGAACAACGTATGCCACTCCCTCATGCTGATGGCCGCAAAGCTGGGCACGAATTTCATTGTGGCGACCCCCAGAGGGTACCTGCCGGATGAGCTGGTGTTCAAAATGGCGAGCAAGGATGCTCACGAGTCTGGTGCAACTCTCGACATCGTGCACAGCCCAAAGGAGGCGGTCCGCCACGCCGATATCGTCTACACCGATGTCTGGGTGAGTATGGGGCAGGAAACCGAGCGGCAAGAGCGGCTGGAAGCGTTCCGGGGTTTTCAGGTGGACGAGCAACTCATGAGCCGCGCAAAGGGGAATGCCATCTTCATGCACTGTTTGCCGGCGCATCGCGGCGAGGAAGTAACCGAAGATGTAATCAACTCAACCCGGTCGGTTGTATTCGATCAGGCGGAAAACCGACTCCATACCGAGAAGGCAATACTGCATTCGCTCCTGAGAGGGGACTGACGTGAATGAGCTGGTGTTGATAGCCGTCGGTGGCAACGCACTCCTCCGCCCGGGAGAGGTCGGGTCGATAGAGCAGGAGAGCGCCAACGCTGAACTGACCGCCGAGCGAATAGCAGACGTTATTGAGCGCGGGTACCGCGTGATCCTGACCCACGGGAATGGTCCTCAAATAGGATCGCAGCTGCTTCGATCGGAATCGGCGTCAGCGACCGTCTATCCGCTCCCGCTCGACATGTGCGTATCGATGACACAGGGTGAAATTGGTCTGCTCCTCCAGCGATCGCTTCAGAGCGCCTTGCGGCGGAGGGGGTTGCAGCCTCTTGCAGTAACGCTGGTGACACAGGTTCGTGTTGATGCCAACAGTCCGGCCTTCCAGCATCCGACGAAGCCGATCGGTCCGTTGCTGACTGAAGAGGAGGCCCGACGAAAACAGGCGCAGCATGGATGGTCAATCATCCGGGAGACCGGCAGAGGGTATCGACGGGCGGTCCCTTCCCCCTCACCAACGGAGATCGTGGAGATAGAGGCCATCCGCCGGTGCCTGAATGAGAAGGTCGTCGTCATCGCAGCCGGTGGCGGTGGCGTTCCAGTGATAAGGACCAACGGCGGGATGAAGGGCATCGAAGCCGTCATCGACAAGGACCGGACGTCTGCACTGCTTGCTTCCGAGCTGGGTGTGGGTCGCTACATCATGCTGACCGACGTTGAGTGCGTCTATGCAGACTTCGGAAAGCCCTCACAGCGTCCATTGAATTGTCTGACGGTGGAAGAAGCCCTCCACTATCTTGCAGGAGACCACTTTGGCGAAGGGAGCATGAAACCAAAGATTGAATCGGCCATTGATTTTCTCACCAAGGGTGGGACTGAAGCGATCATTACGGATGCCGGCCGTCTGCTTGAGGCCCTGGAGGGACCACAGGGAACGCACATCATCATGGGAACACCAATGGGTGAACAAAAATGGGGGACAGCCATGTTTGAAATCGAATTGACCGATCAGGAACGGGATCTGTTGACGCAGGCAATTGAAGTGTATCTCTCAGACCTGCGGATGGAGATCGGAAATACCGACAGCAGCGATTACAGGGAAAAACTCAAGACTCGGAAGAATACGCTGTCGAAGATCCTGCAAACATTGCGGGAGACAAAGGAATCGGCATAAGATGCCTTCGCACATCTCCGACGTGATGCGCGAACTTGCCCATAGGGAGGCGACAACACTTCTGCGCAATGATGCCGCATGATGGCTGACTACAAATATCTCTTCGGTCCGGTTGCGTCCCGACGGTTGGGCCGCTCTCTCGGTGTCGACATTATTCCGGCGAAGACATGTCCGTTGAATTGCATTTACTGTGAAGTGGGCAGAACGACAAGGCTGACGCTCGATCGTCGTGAGTAT
>JAERML010000323.1 GCA_016844425.1 Bacteroidota bacterium | reverse complement strand
CTGATAGTGCGTACGTCAGATCCCGCTTCAGGCCGGTAATCCGCAGCTTGTCTGGAGAGTCTAGATGAATCCATACGGCGGTCCCCAGCGACGTCTGACCATCATAGAATATCGCTTTGATCATCGTTATAACCCGAAATCAAAATCAAAAAAGTCGGAGATTTCCTCGCCCACAGCGCCAACCTTTTCATGCTCGCTCGTGACAAAATTGTCTAGGTCGCCTGAAGAATACAAACAGAGGTGAGCGAGGCGATAGCGGGCCATCCGGATGCTTGCCCAGGGGATCAGAAGTCCCAGGGAAAGTATGATGGCAACGGCGTTCGACAGGTAGATCCATATCATCTCGGAACTCACCAGTGTACTGTCAAAGTAGTAGTCGCCTAATGTGACGTTCGACCAGACAAGATTCGTACTGGCGGCTCGCACGAAGGCTATAAGCGTCAGCCCTGCCGACAAGGAAACAAACTGTTGGAAAATTTGCTCAGCTGAGGCTGGGAGATGACTTTCACCCCAAGTCGTGGCTATTTTGGTAAGTATTCCAATTAGGATAGAAAGTCCGAGGGCCTGCCAGAAGTACAAGCGATAGAAGCCACTAACTTTTCCTAAAAACCTGAACCGCGTCGTGCCATAGGCACTGTTATCGATGAGAACCTTATTTCGCCGGTATAATTGGTATGGATAGCGCAACCCGAGGGTCAAAATCGTAATAATCAACTGCCCGATGAAGACACTCATCATCTGGCCGTACGTGCCGCTGAAAGCGAATCGAATGTTGCGGTAGGAAGAGTGCCTTGCTCTGAAGGTCAGGGCTTTCACGACCAGCCAAGGAAACAGCGCTATGGCCGGTATTACCAAAATCAGTGCCAGCAACAGCCAGAAATATGCCGTGAGTAGCAGAACGACCAGCACTCCAATGGCAATCAGCCGCCCTTTCAGGATCTTTATCGGGTCCGCCAGGTAATCAAACGGCGCCTCTTGCAGAAACGTGTTGCCGTAAAAGTACCGCCTTTTGCGCACCTTTGCCCAGGCTGAATAGATCCCCAACGTGAGAATGGTAAGAAAAATGTTTACCACCCAGATTTTAAAGTATTCTCGGCTTTTCCCGGTGAACTTAATCGACAAATATTTAGCAGGTGCAGAAACTCCTTGGGGTGCAGGAACTTCCCGGCTTTCTTCACCGGCCAGATGAGGATTTTCAGCCCCGCACTTCAAGCATGTAGCCACATTCGATTGCTGAAAGGAATCGCAACTTGGGCACATGTATGTGAACGCCGAGATACTCATTCCCATCCTCCTTTAAATTCAGTTAACGCTCACCGTGTGGCGCGCCGTGTAGCGTCGCCTCCAAGGTGTTGTTCGGCCAGTGTTCTCAGCATCTGCTCAACCTTCCGGGGATCTCGGATGCTAAGGAACCCCGGATCTTGGGTCTGTTGTCCACTCTCTGAGCTTGACCACACGCATTGGGCTAGGATAACGTCGCCGCTTCCGTCTCTTTTTTCCTTTCGGTAGACGTTCTGAAGCTTATCCGATGGGTAGCTGCGTATTGTCGTTGTCCACTCGGCATCAAAGGTGATTGCCCTCCGATCTGTGATGACATATACAGTCTTTAGTGATTTTCGATACATCCACAAGGGACCGGAAAGCATTCCGAGTCCGATCAGGACGAACGGAACGCCAAAGAGGGGAAAGAAACTGGAACCACCCTCGCTGAAGTCGGGAACTTTGAATCCGGCAGCCCCACAGATCCAGAAGATGGCAAAAGCTGTCCATGGAATCGCGAAAAGAAATGCGCCCGTCGAATTCGGCGTGAAGAAACGGGGAATTGGCTGCTCCATCCATAGAGTCCTCTCTCCCGTATCCAGTTCCTGTTTCACCCGTTCCTCAAGATCCCTTGGGATCATCTGCTGCGTATTCATAAACTATGCTCCTGCGAACTATGATCATCTTGTTCTGTAACGACGTTAGTCATCGAACCAACCAACCGCTCTTTTTTGGGATCACCTGAAGGGCGCCTTGCTGGAGGAGCCGGAACAGGACGACCCGCAGCACTTCATTCTCCCCGCTGCGCAGGTAGGCAATTTCGTACGGATCCGGCGTGGAAGGTATCTGAGGCGCGGGCAGGGATGCAGTCGAATCGCCTTGGCGGTACCACCACCAGCAGCCGGCCAGGGTCAAGGCGATCACGGAGCCGTAAATCAAGAGAAACTGCGGCCCCGGCATATCGGTGATTAGCTTGAGCAACCAGTCCATCGGTTTGTAATCGATCTCACGGATTCATATGTGAATGTGGAGGGAGGAAAGCGGACCGCCCAGAGACATGAACTCCACTTCTAACCTCTTGGTTTGAGTAGCCACGTAGCCACGGGTCGGACCATGCTATGTCTCAGTGCTTTCTGCGTTTTTCTCGCATGAAATAGTGTTGTCCGGCCTTAGCGCGTCATTTTCGCTGGCAAAATGACCCCCGTAAGCTTCACTCTCTTCCCGCAGTGTATACCTCCCGTCTAACTGCACGGCTTCGCGATGCATCGCTTTGACACCAAGCTCGCTCCTCACCTTGTCAACGAAAGCCAAACTGCCAACCGCGATCGCTTGCGACCTTGAAGAGCCAGCATAGATAACGGCGCCGGTCACGGGCAAACTTCAGTAGAAATTGCTTTTGGTGGCAGCGGTGAGTGATGTGCGAGACCTGACCGGGCAGAAAATGGCGGTTGGCGCGTGGCATCGCTTGTATCTTAGAGCGTACGTTTTACCTGCAAAAAGACATCTTTAAGCGTCTGAACTACCACAATTCTGCTATCT
>JAERML010000322.1 GCA_016844425.1 Bacteroidota bacterium | reverse complement strand
ATTCAGCGCGCAGTGCAAATATACGCCGACCAGACCATCTGGAGGAAGATCATCAGGAACGGTATGAGTAAGGACTTTTCCTGGGAGGCATCGGCAAAGAAATACCTTCAACTTTATCGCAGCGTAACAAGGAAGTGAGCGACGGGAAGATCGGTGTGTTCCTGGACAGAGACGGGACGCTGAACGAAGAGAGGGACTTCATTCGAACACCGGAGGACCTCCACCTGATTCCTGGTGCGCCTGAGGCGGTGTGCATGCTGAACTCCAGGGGCCTCATCGCATGCGTTATCTCGAACCAGTCCGGAGTAGCGCGCGGATGCCTTACGGAGAACGATCTGGCTCCCATCCACGCAAAGTTGACGCGCGAACTTCTGTTGGGTGGGGCAGTCATCGACCGGAGCAGTCATCGACCGGATTTATTATTGTCCCCACCATCCAACGGCTGGAGCTGCACCGTACAACATTGACTGTGATTGCCGCAAACCAAAACCCGGCATGCTGCGACAGGGTGCAGCAGACTTCGGCATCGATCTTCGCCGTTCATTCGTCGTTGGTGATAGCATCGTTGATATGCAGGCCGGTGAATCAGTTGGTGCACGAACGATCCTGGTCCGAACCGGATATGGTGAGACAACAGAGAAGTTGATCAAGCGTGAACAGTTGCGGGTGACGGCAATCGTCCCCTCGATTGTCGAGGCAGTGGATCTCATACTTACAACATTAGATGGAGAGCAGGTAAACAATGGGTGACGGGAAGAGGAGTAGGAGGCAATGGGTTGGATTGTGGATCGCGGCGGGGCTTGTAACTGCTGCGAGTGGTTGCAGCGATGAGCCGACCGCGCTGAATTCGGTCGGTACACAGTTACTCCGCACGAGAGTGGTTGTCAAGGACACGACATTGGGGGCAACGGTAACCTCATCGTTCCGGCAGCCCGTGTCTATGGACGGCAATGTAGATCTTCTGGGACGTTCGGGGAACCACGTCGCATACGCGCTTGTCCAGTTCACATCGTCCCTCCTTCCCCACCGTGACACAGTGAATGTTCTCTCTGCGGAGTTGATCTTCCGGGCGGTTACCTGGTTCGGGGACTCCACCGCCACATTCGGCTTCACCGTCCACAAGATTACCGAAGGATGGAACGAGGCATCGTTTCAGTGGGACAGCCTTTCCCTGAAACCCAATTTCTACGAATCCGCCTCCCGGGGCACGTTTAGCGGTGTGGTCCAGAGCGACACCCAGACCATTACCGTCCCTATCGACACCGGGATGGTGCGTGAATGGCTCCAACCGCGAACGATCACGCAATACGGCGTCATATTGATACCAACGGCGGGCACAAATGTAGTCCGCGGATTGAATGCTTTCTATTTCAATACGGAACCGGATTCGATCAAGTATTATCCGACGCTCCGCGTGATCGCCCGGGGAATCAACACATCGACGCCAGATACCTCGACATACATCTACGGCTTTGATACCTTTGTCGGTAATGTCACTTCGCTGACCAACGATCCGGAACTGATGTATCTCCAGGCTGGTGTGGCATATCGCAGCAGAATCCAGTTCGATCTGACCTCAATTCCAAAGGGCGCAATCATCAACGAAGCACAATTGACACTGGTCGAGAACTCCGCCGCCAACAAACTAACCAAGTTCTCGGGTGAAAAGACCATCGCAGGACACCTTCTTGTAAGTGCAACGGATACAACCAGGTTCGAGTCGTTTGGAGAACTCGGCAAGATCTCATCAGCCAACATTTACACGATGAAGATCCGACACGCAGCACAAGGATGGGTGCGAGGTACAGCATTCAACCACGGACTCCTCTTGCGCAATATCAGTTCCAACGAATTCAGCAGCTTTGATCTCTATACATTCTACAACCAGACAGCGGTAGACTCGACAAGGCGTCCGCGCCTGAAGATCATCTATACTATGGCGAAGAACTAGGAGGAAGTGTGAGCAGGGCATCGTGCGCAGCAGTATTGTTCTTTCTGATCCTTTCATTCCTGATGAACGAACCGAGGGCCTTCGCAGCCGACGGAGGTTCGTCATATTCGTTGTTCGGCATCGGCGATCTCCGCTACATGCCCGGGACAAGAAGCGCAGGCATGGGATACACCGGCATCGGGCTTCCGGGGGCGAACTTCATCAATGCCCTCGCACCCGCCACGTGGACACGAATCAACCGGACACGTCTCGAGGCTGGGATGTTGTATGAGGGTTTCAACACCTCGGATGGCAACAAGTCAATCTACCTTGCCAACGCCGATTTTAGCCGCGCACTCCTCGCCATCCCCGTTGCACCGCAACATGGCGTTGTGTTCGTCGCTGGATTTACGCCCTACAGCAACATCAATTATAACTTCTTCTCGCAGGACAGTGCGGCGAGAGTCCGGTATACGCTGAATCAAACGGGGACCGGCGGCATCGGCAGGGGTCTGGCGGGACTCTCGTATGCACCCGCACAGGACATCTCCTTGGGCGCCTCGTTCAATTACCTGTTCGGGACGATCGACAAATCGATGACGTTCAGTCCCGCCGACCCGACAACCTACGCAGGGGGGACGACGACCGAGAGCACGACGCTGAAGGGTATCACCGTCTCGTTCGGTGGCCTATTTCAGGGCTTCGGACGAATTACAGAGTCGCTTAATCCTCTTTCACTTGGCTTCGTCGTGA
>JAERML010000095.1 GCA_016844425.1 Bacteroidota bacterium | reverse complement strand
GGATATCCTCTTCGGAACTTCGCGTCGGTGCGTCACTCCCGTTTCACGAATTGCTCGATCGCTTACAGATGTACCACCCTCATTCGTAACTCCAGCCATTCGTTCCCGGGCGAAGTCTTGAAAATGGAGCAGGATAGTGTTACCTTGACGGTGGCAACCCGTTGCCCCTTGACGACGTTACCGATACTGTGCGATGACGATCTTTACAAAAAACCAGAAGCAACGAGAGTTTGAGCGAGAAGCCCTTCCTCATATGGACTTGCTCTATAACTACGGGCTGCGGATGACCAACAATCCCGCCGATGCGGACGACCTCGTACAAGAAACCTATCTCAAGGCGTTCCGGTTCTGGGATAAGTATGAGAAGGGAACCAACATTCGGGCGTGGTTGTTCCGTATCTTGAAGAATTCGTACATCAATCGCTACCGGCGGGAAACCAAAGAGCCGGAAATGGTTGACTATGATGATGTACAGAATTTCTACAATGCCGTCCGGGGACAATCGTCCGAGACCAGCGACCTGCAGGAGTCTCTCTTCGGCAATCTTCTGGACGACGACGTGGCAAAGGCGATCGCTGCACTCCCCGACGATTTCCGCACGGTGGTTATCCTGTGCGATATTGAGGGTTTGACATATGAGGAGATCGCTGAGTTCGTGGATATTCCGCTGGGGACAGTGCGGTCGCGGTTGCACCGCGGAAGGAAACTCCTCCGTGCGCAACTCTTAGACTACGCGAAGAACCGCGGCTATGTGGCTAACGACTAAAGGATAGCAGAGCATTTGACGGATTGTTAACAAGTTGGTCAGGACAAGGTGAACTGCAAACATTTTCAGGAACAGATCAGCGGCGCGGTCGATAAGAATCTCTTGCGGGACGAGATGGACTCGTTCCATGGCCACATCGGGAAATGTCCTCAATGCCGATACGAATACGAGATTGAATCTGTAACGAAAGCCATTGTTCAGCGGCGGGCAAAGGTCGTGCGCGCACCGGATGCCCTGGTTCAACAAATCTCGGAGCAACTTGAACGCGAAACCGCAACATTTTCCGCAACCCCTCCGAACCGATTCTCTTCTTTCTTACAAAAGGCTTATGCGAAGCCTACCATCGCGTTCGCTGTCGCGTGCATTGCCGTCGTACTCCTGTTGAATGACCAAAGGGGAAAAGAAGGCACCCTTCAAGCAGGGTTTGCTGCGAACGACATCGTTTCCCAATCCCTTTCCAACTACCGCGCTGTGGTTGCCGGCGAGATCAAGCCACAGATGATGTCAAGCCAAATCGAGCCCCTTGCGCAGTTTTTCTCCGACAAGACAGACTTTCCCGTTCTCTTTCCGAAGATGAAAGACTGCAAGCTTGTAGGGGGAGTGTTCAATGAATACTTCGGATCCAAGCTTGCCCATGTCGTCTATTCGCATGACAGCGAGGTCGTCTATATGTATCAAACGTGCTGGGAAACGGTCATGAAGGGAGAGCCGCTTCATCTGTCCGATGACGTCAAACAGGCGTTGGAAACGACGGGGTGGTTCTCGCAAACCCATGACGATGGCCGTACCGTGGTTCTCTGGAAAAAGGAACGAACACTGTGTGCGGCAGTTGCGCGCATGAGCAAGGAAGACTTGATTGCCTGCTTGACGGAAGACGACGCAGATGGAAAACCAGCGTGGTGATCCTCCACCGCAATCGTCCTTCCTCCACTCAATCCCGTGCTCTCTTTTTCCGCATCATCGCCCACCGTTCTGTAGTTAATTGCCCCGTATTTGTTTTTCCCTAGCAGACAACGTATCTTTTTCCACGCCCACATCCCGGAGTTCTCATGGCCACCTATTCTCGTATCCTCGTTCCGACAGACTTCTCGCGTTCCTCCTATGTAGCATTCGCTCCCGCAGCCGCCATTGCGAAAAAGTTCAAGTCCCGCGTCTATCTACTCCATGTGGTAGCTGATGTACCGGTCCTTGCCGTAAAAATGGGACTCTCGCAACTGCAACTTGAACACAGAATGCTCGAACATTCAGCTGCTGAGCTGAGGAAGGCCGCGAAGCGCTTTCCGATGAAAGGCGCCCAATTGATCCTTCGGAAGGGAACCGCGCAAGACGAGATTCTCAAAGCAGCCAGGGAAAAGAAGGTGGACCTCATCGTCATGGGAACGCTTGGCAAGACAGGAATCGAACACATGCTCCTTGGCAGCGTCACTGAGAAAATTGTACGGCGTGCATCGTGCCATGTGTTAACGGTGAAGCCGAATCGAAAGTGACTTTGTGTCTCCGCTGGTAATGCTCAAGTTGTCCCTTCCAGCCCTTCAACCCTGAACGCTACCTCCAGGCTCGTTGCCTTGACAAACCATCCGATTCTTGGTATATTTTTGCCACACAGCAAACGATGAAAGGTGTCCTACCGACACCTTTTTCCGTCTTTTCAGCCGTAATCCCGGATCTCATGCAATCTGAAACAGTCACCAGCGGCAGTCACTCTTCCGACCCGCTTCACGCCATTCCGAAACAACTTCCGGTTCTCCCCCTACGTGATGTTGTTGTGTTCCCTTATATGATTTTCCCTGTTCTGGTGGGACGAGAATCCTCACTCAAAGCTGTGAACCAGGCACTGGAGCACGAGAAGTACATTTTCCTGGCCGCGCAGAAGAACTCGGTGACCGAAGAGCCCGGGATGGAAGACATCTATCATGAGGGGACAGTAGCCAAAATCATCCAGATCCTGAAGCTGCCCAATGGTTTGATGAAGATTCTCGTTGATGGCGTGGTGCAGGCGACTATTACGCGTGTGGTTCCCAACGAAAAGTTTCTTCAAGCGGAGGTGAAAGTCAATGCAGAACGGATCGCCCTCGATTCTGAGCTTGATGCATTGCTGCGTCACACCTCAAGTCTCTTTGCGGAATACGTCCACCTGAACCGGAACGTTCCCAGCGAAGTCCTGGTTGCGTTCGAGAATACAAAAGACCCGCAACGCAAAGTCTTTTACATTGCCTCCAATATTCTTCAGAGCGTCGACGTAAAACAAAAGATTCTCCAATTGACGAGTATACGGGATCAGCTCCACGAAGTCATCCGGATCCTGAACTCAGAGAACGACGTCTTGAAAATTGAAAAGGAGATCGACACCAAGGTTCACGACAACATTGCCAAGTCTCAGCGGAAGTATTTCATCCAGGAACAGATCCGTATTCTTCAGGATGAGCTGGGGGACGAGGACTCCTCGCCCGAGATTGTGAAGCTCCGAGAGGAAATCAAAAAATCCCGGATGCCGAAACTAGCAGAAGAGAAGGCGCTGGAGGAATTTGCAAAGCTGAGAAAGACCCCCGCGCTTTCACCGGAGTCGACCGTAATTCGTGGGTACCTCGATTGGATGGTCTCGGTTCCCTGGCACAAACGTACGAAGGACAACCTTGATATCGAACATGTCCGGAAGATCCTCGACGATGATCACTTTGGGCTTGAGAAACCCAAAGAACGGATCCTGGAGCACATAGCAGTACTGAACCTTGTGCGGGAAATGAAAGGTCAGATTCTCTGTTTTGTCGGTCCTCCCGGTGTGGGGAAAACATCACTTGCGAACTCTATTGCCCGTGCGCTTGGCCGCAAGATCGTTCGGATCTCGCTCGGTGGGATGCGGGACGAGGCGGAAATTCGTGGACACCGGCGGACCTACATCGGCTCAATGCCGGGAAAGATTATCCAGTCCATGAAGCGTGCCGCGGTGGTAAATCCCGTGCTCCTGCTTGACGAAGTGGATAAGATGAGTATGGATTTTCGCGGCGATCCATCTTCTGCACTCCTGGAAGTGCTCGACCCCGAACAGAACACGACGTTTAACGATCACTACCTGGATGTTGACTATGACCTTTCCCGCGTGATGTTCATTACCACGGCGAATGTCCGGTACGCCATACCGTTGCCACTGCAGGACAGGATGGAGATCATTGAGCTTCCCGGCTACCTCCAGCACGACAAACGTGAAATTGCCCGCCGGCATATCATACCAAAACAACTGAAAGAACACGGTCTCGAAGGCAAGCACGTTTCTGTCACAGATGCGGCGATCGACAAGATAATCACCGAGTACACGCGCGAGGCTGGAGTACGGAACCTCGAACGAGAGATTGCATCGGTCTGCAGAAAGGTTGCAAAGGACATCGTGCTCGGCTCGCAGAAAAACGGTGACCGGAAGAAGAAGAAAGGTGTGATGGTGGATCCGCCACAAATTGAGCGCTTTCTCGGGGTGCCCAAGTTCAGAGAACGTGTCAGGCCCGAGAAGCTACGCATAGGCTCGGTGACCGGACTTGCTTGGACAAGTGTTGGGGGCGACATCCTGAATGTTGATGTCAGCATCATGAAGGGATCCGAGAAACTAACGCTGACCGGCCAGCTCGGAGATGTCATGAAAGAGTCTGCCCAGGCGGCGCTGAGTTATCTCCGATCAAATGCAAAGATACTCCGTCTCGACCCATCATTTTTTAAGGGAAAGGAAATCCACATTCATCTTCCCGAAGGAGCGATTCCGAAAGATGGGCCTTCCGCTGGCATTACCATGGCGATGGCCATGTACTCCGCCGTCAGTGGCAAGCCGGCACGGAGTAATGTGGCGATGACTGGTGAAGTGACACTGCGTGGAGAAGTGCTTGCCATTGGGGGTCTGACAGAAAAGCTCCTTGCAGCACAACGCAACAGAATCAAAACCGTTCTCATTCCGAGCGAGAATGTGAAGGATCTTCCCGAGGTACCCGAAAAGGTAAAAGAAGGCCTCTCGCTGATTCCTGTCACGAAGATTCTCGACGCGATACCGCACCTCTTTGGCTTGAAGCAACCTCGCGGCAAGAGAAAATAATAAACAGCATGCGCGTTCTATGGTTATCCGTTGGTGCGGGGTCACCCTCCTCCTGTTCTGTGCGTTGTCGGTTCCTTTGCACGTCGGTATTGCAGAACAGCTTCCCCTCAAGCGCATTTTTGACAAGCCGTATATCGCGGGGAGCAGGCCCGGCATCGCTTCGCTTTCCCCCGACGGCAGACACCTCCTCTACCACTGGGACGCCGACGCAAACGGGAGGAACCGTCTCTGGACCATTGCTACCGCAGGGGGAACAACAAGGCAAGTGCTCGACTCCGCAGTCTCTTCGTGTGTCTGGTCGCCGGATGGAAAGCTGGTTGCGTACACGCAGGAAGGAGATCTGTTCATAGCAGATCCGACATTCGAGAAAATCACCCGTTTGACAAGGACGCCCGCCGCCGAGAGCCAGATCACCTGGTCTCCAACCAGTGATGCAATCGCCGTTACTACCAACAATATTCTTGTATTGCCGACAACGCATCCCGGGATGTACCAGCTAACGCATAACACCTCCTCCGATGTTTCCTATTCCGTTCTTGAGTTCTCCCCCGACGGCAAGAGAGTGTTGTTCGCTGAATACAACCAGGAGGGATTGCCGGAGTTCATCGTACCGCGATACTCCGAGAAGCACGTCACCGCGCCGAAAACGAGGCGGGGGTTCTCCAAGGTGCGGCTGGGGATTGCTCCGGTGGATACAGGTTCCATCTTATGGCTGAAGACGGATGTCGAGCGGTTCGTTCTCGGGGACGCATCATTCTCACCGGACGGGAAACGGATTCTCTTTGACCGGTTTTCCAACGAGAGAATTCCTCCTCTTTACGTCAGAATCCGACGGATGGAACCATCTTTATGTACTAACGAATGATAGCACCGATCTGCGTCGGGTGACCGGGGGAAAATGGGAGATCCAGTGGTTTGCCATCCATCCGGATGGACGCTCGATATATATCACTGCCAACAAGGATGACCATACCCAGTGGCAGCTCTATCGGTTGAATGTCTCAAGTGGTGAGCTCGAGCGAATCACCGAGCGGGCAGGCACATACGAGTCGCCTGTGATGTCCAAGAATGGAAAGACGGTCGTTTGTTCCTATTCCGATCTGGGAATGCCGGCAGAACTCTACGTCATCGAAGGGAAGACGGATCGGAGAATCACGTACAGCATTCCCAAGGAGTTTCTATCGGTCGAATGGGTGATTCCGGAGATCATTCGTTTCGCGGCCCGTGATGGCGAAACGATTCCTGCGCTGCTCTACAAACCAAAGGCCCCAGTTCCGGGGAGGCAGTATCCTTGCGTGGTATTTGTACATGGCGCCGGGTACTTGCAGAACGTGCACCGCGGATGGAGTTACTACTACAGGGAATACATGTTCCACACCTATCTGGTGAACAAAGGATATGTGGTGTTTGAGATTGACTATCGAGGGAGCGCGGGATATGGACGGAAGTTCCGTACTGATGTCTATATGCATCTCGGCGGACTAGACCTGCAGGATGAACTCGATGGGGTTGAATATCTGAAACGATTGGGATATATTGACAGCACGCGGATCGGTATGTACGGTGGGAGTTACGGTGGTTTTCTTCCGTTGATGGCGCTGCTCAAATCGCCAGACACGTATGCCTGTGCCGCGGTTCTCCGCGCTGTTACCGATTGGGAAAACTACTATCACCACAATCCGTGGTATACCATCGCCCGGCTTGGTACGCCTGAACAGAACCCCGAAGCGTACAAGAAAAGTTCTCCCATAACGTTTGCTGATAGTCTGACCAAGCCGCTGTTGATCCTGCACGGCATGGTGGATGACAATGTCTTCTTTCAGGATGCCGTTGAGTTGGTCAAGAAGCTTCAGAAGAGCGGGAAGACGTTTGAGATGATGATGTATCCCACAGAAGCGCATTCCTTTACCGAGCCGGAGTCATGGTACGACGAGTACCGCAGGATTGATGAGTTCTTCGATCGCCATCTTCTTTCAATAAAACGATGAGTGAATATATAGTCACCGCCAGAAAATGGCGGCCAATGAAATTTGAAGATGTGGTCGGACAGGATCACGTTACGATCACGCTACGCAATGCGATTGCCACGAAGAGGCTTGCCCATGCATATCTCTTTGCCGGCCCGCGTGGTGTCGGCAAAACATCGACGGCACGACTTCTTGCCAAGGCCGTCAATTGTTTGCACCCGGTGGAGAGCAATCCTGACAACACATGCGACATCTGCAAGGAGATTACAGAAGGGCGAAGCTTCGATGTGCTTGAGATCGACGGTGCATCGAACCGTGGAGTGGACGAGATCCGCAATCTGCGGGAGTCCGTCCGGTATACTCCCGCCAAGGGATCGTACAAAGTCTACATCATCGATGAAGTTCACATGTTGACAAAGGAGGCTTTCAACGCACTGCTGAAGACGCTTGAAGAACCTCCGGTGCATATCCTCTTCATCTTTGCGACAACCGAGATCCATAAACTCCCCGCCACCATTCTTTCGCGCTGTCAACGGTTTGACTTCCACCGGATCGCAATCGATGAGATTATCGGCAATCTGAAAGGAATAGCGAGTGAGGAGGGGTTGAGCATTGATGACGAAGCATTCCTTCTCATCGCAAAGAAGGGGGATGGCTCACTACGCGATGCCCAGAGTATTTTCGACCAGGTTGTTTCACTTGTAGGTAAGACGATAACGCATGAGGCAATTCTCGAGGCGCTGAACATTGTCGGGCAAGATGTATACTTCCGGGTGACCGATCTCATCAAGGCGAAGGATGCCAAAGGGGGGCTTGCGCTTGTTGAGGAGATCATGGCGCACGGGCACGACATCAAGGAATTCCTGGGTGGCCTGACGGAGCACCTTCGTAACATCCTGGTTGCCAAAACGACGGAAAGCACGGCGCTTATCGAATCGTCCGATGTGTACCGCCAGCGCTATGCCGAGGAAGCGAAGTCATTCGCGCTGGCAGACCTTCTTCGTCTGCAGCGTCTTGTAAGCGGGACGGAGTCGGCACTTCGGTGGAGTGCGCAACCCCGATTCAAGCTGGAGGCAGACATGGTCCAAATGATCACGATGCACTCAGCGGCTGAAGTGGGGAACATGGTGCAGCAGATTGAGGAGTTGAAAAAAAAACTCCTTAAAGTCCCCTCGCGTATAAAAGAACCAACGGCAACTCTCCCGACCCATGTTGTAGAATCAACGCAACCTCAGGCGGGGACATTGCAATCCAGATCATCTGCACCTCGTTCCACGCTTGCCTTCAACCGTCCTACGGGTCCAAACGGGCACAGCACCGGCGCGAGCGATACCATCGAGGGAAAAAACCAACCGGTTATACCTCTTTCGAAGGAAGAAGTCCGCTCCAGGTGGATAGAATTCGTCGCGGAAGTCCGGCGGCAGCGCATCTCGCTCGGCTCGGTGATGGATTCTTCGGATGTGATCGACGTGCAGGGATCCGTTTTAAAAATAAGTTGTGGAAACGACTTCCAGGCTTCCTCGATCAAACGGAACAAGGAACTGCTGGCGGAGGTGTTCCAGAAAATCTTTCATTCCAAGGTCCGGCTTGAAGTAGAGGTGAATCTTCGCCACGTGTCACCGTCCCATTCAGGCGAAAGGAATCAGTCCTCTCCGCCCGTTGTTGATCAGGATGAACACCCCGTTATCAAGGCCCTCATGAGTGAATTGGGGGCGGAGCCAATGTGAGGACCGGGGAGGCCTCACAACAGGCCGGTCGTTCCTTGACTTTTGCTCCTGTTTTTCCGATTTTGGGTTGTGGAATTGTTAAGGAGGGAACCAGGAAGTTTGCTCACGAGCTGTACTCATAGGTCGGTCATGGTTCAATCCGTCCGGACAGCTTTACCGTCCGGCTTTTTCGTCAAGGGGTGAAGAATGAAAACGCGATGGGTGGTGGTGATGATGTTGATCTCTGCATCGGCGATGGGTGCAACAGGTATTGCAAAGTATGCCGGTGAGTTCATCTCTCTTGGTGTCGGAGGGCGGGCGCTGGCCATGGGAGGTGCGTTCGTTGCCCTTGCCAACGATGTCACGGCCGGTTACTGGAACCCTGCCGGGCTCAGCCGGATCAACTATCCACAAGTCACGCTTATGCACGACGAGCAGTTCGGCAACCTCGTGAACTACGACTACGGGGCCGTGGCTGTTCCTTGGGGAGCAAACACCAGTCTCGGACTCAGCGTCATCCGCCTCGGCGTGGATGATATCCCCGATACACGGTTTGCCGGTGTCGATGACAACGGCAACCCTACCACGGACCCGAACCTGTTCAGGCGCATCGACCCGAATCTTGTCACCTACTTCAATGCCGCGGACTGGGCATTCTACTTCACCTACTCACGGAAAGAGTCGGATGAATTCTCTTACGGCGCCAATATCAAGCTGATCCGCCGCGAGTTGGGGGACAACTCCGCTACGGGTGTTGGATTGGATATCGGTCTCTGGTACACGCCGTTCGATAACATGGTCCTCGGCGCGAACTTCCAGGATGTAACCACAACATTCCTTGCGTGGAATACCGGCACCAACGAGCTGATTTCCCCCACAATGAAGCTCGGCTCAGCGTATTTCATTGAAGCGTTTGGTGGACGATTTGCTCCGGCAATTGACTTTGACATCCGATTCGAGAACAGACGGTATGCATCGACTGCGCATCTTGGTCCAGTCAGCTTCGATCTTCACTCGGGGATGGAGTTTCAATTCAAGAACCTGATTGCCCTTCGGGTAGGGTATAGCGATGTGAAGCAACTCACCATGGGCGCCGGTGTGCAACTTCCCAAACTCAATATCGATTATTCGTTTGCCAAGTTTGACGGAACTAACCAGCTAGGAAACACCCATCGTATTTCGTTGATGTTCACTTTGGAGGCCGAACAGTTCAAGCGGGTTGGCGAGTTCTGATGTCTCGCCGTTGGCTCGCGGTTTCCAGCTCCTCACTTCTCTGTCTTTCCCTGTTTCTGGCATCATGTGCCTTCAGACCCACCACGACCGATGTGGTCCGACGAGAATACATCGTTGCCCGTGACGGCATTCTCCAGTTTTCCCTTCCCCCTGGTTGGTTCAATGCATCCAATGACGCCAACACCCCCGATGAGACGATCTGGCTCGTACGTAACGACTATGCTGCTACTATCTCAGTACGCATTGTGAACATGGATGACGAAGCACGACGCATCCTACACCGCGACGGCGTGTTGAGGTTGGCTGAGCTGACAATGGGACTGAACGCCCAAGTAGTCATTACGCGCCGTCCGGAAATGATCAGGGTGGAGGGAAAGGAATACTGTGCGTACGAAGCACTGGTTGCACCGGAAAACGACGCTATCAGGGTTGCACTGATCGACACAGGTACGAAGGTTTACGAGGTGCGAGCGTTGGCTTCGGAGAAAGGATCTCCGGCCGGAGTGTTTACCGCACAGGACGAGTTTCTAAGGGGACTCCGGTGGTAGGCTACTTGGTTGTCATGACGAGGACGCCGTTCCAATCCTCTGGCGGCGGATGAATTGCGTAATCTGTTGCCCGCTCAACGTACATCTGGCTTGGATAATCGCCGGGTCGATACAACAACGCCTCTTCAAACTTCTTCCGAGCATCGCCCCACTTTCGCTCCCTGTAGGATTGGAGTCCTGTTGCATAGGCTTCAAGGAAACGATGAAGGTCTGCAGGCACCTTTCCATTGGACAACATGAGTAATTCGTATGTCTTCAGCGGCTCGGATCGTCCCTTCACCATGATAAGATCCAATTCTCGCCCGATGATGGCATGTCTCACCAGGTCAAACGTGCGCTGACTCACCATGATGCCGGTACGATAGAGCTTGTTTGCTCCTTCGAGTCGTGACGCGAGGTTTACACTGTCGCCGATGACCGTATAGTCGAACTTTCCCATTCCCCCCATATTCCCCACCACCATTTCGCCTGTGTTTACACCGATGCGAACATTCAGCAATGGCTTGCCCTGTTCCTTCCACTTCTTCCTAATTTCAACAAGGGCGTCCTGCATTTCGAGAGCACATCGGCACGCTCTCATGGGATGATCTTCTTGTGCAATGGGAGCCCCCCAGAAGGCAACAATAGCGTCACCCTCAAATTTGTCAAGGGTCCCGTCATTCCTGAAAACAATCTCCGTCATTTCACTCAGGTATTCATTGAGAAGACTCACAAGCGCTTGTGAGTCCATCTGTTCGGAAATGGTTGTGAAGCCATCGATGTCGGTGAACATCACGCTCAGTTCTTTGCGCTGACCGCCGAGCGTAAGCTTCTCTGGATTCATAATGAGTTCATCCACCACCGACGGGTTCACGTACGTGCTGAACATTGTCTTGATCAGCATCCGTTGCTTTCGCTCCACGACAAAATGATACACAGTGCTCGACACATATCCCGCCAGCACAGCCAGCATAGGACTGATGACAGTGACGAGGTAGTTATCTTTGTTGAACATCAGCAAGGCGACAAACCCGACGAGGAAGATCTCTGACATGGCAAAGAGGAACCCGTTCAGCTCGACCAAAAAGTGGTGTCTGGTCTTGGAAGACTTCAATCCGGAGGTAACCAAGAAGGTGACGATGGTGAGGAGAAAGATCAGCAGGATCTCCGTGGCGGCGGATTGTTTCCGGATGAACTCCTGCCGGATGACGCTTTCGATGACGTTGGCGTGAATCTCTACACCATACATCAGGTTGTCTCCCGTCTTCTGCCCCCGGGCGAATGAGATTGGAAACAGATCATGGTCTTCCGGCACCGTGGACCCAACAAGGACAATCTTGTCCTTGACATCGTAAAGATAACCATACTCCGGATCGCTGAACGTGTTTGTTTCTCCCCGAGAGGAGTCCTCTTCGCTCGTCGTGAACGATTCGTCATCTATCACATCGGCAAACCGGATGCGGCGGAACGTTCCGCTCGGGCCGAAGAAATTGATGAGGATATTTTCGCTGTCGTACTTGGGAATGGAAGTACCGCCGAAGATGAACTCATCGGAGAAATTCTCCACTATGTTCAGCGCCTGGTAGTCGAAGTACTTATTGAGGACGGCAAACCCGAAAGCAGGAATCAGGAGGTCGGTGTTGGTTCCCCACAACGGGCAATACCGGCGATACACACCGTCAGCGTCGTTGTAGATATTTGTTGCTCCGATGCAGCTGTCGACATGAAAGAAGATATTCCCGTAGTCTTCGTTGGCAATAACCTTGCGATGCATCTCATTCATCTCAGGGGCTTTGCCCGCGAGAACCACGATGCCGGTTTCACGGATGGCCGCCCGTAGGTCGTCGTCGTTTGCCGGGGAGTAGACATCGTGCCCGCTCAGAATGATGTCGACGCCAACCACCTTTGCGCCTGCCCTCGTGAGATTGCGAATGAGATGAGCGTAGTACGATCGGGGCCAGGGCCACTTCTCGGGGAGGGACTTGAAGGATTCTTCTGAAATCTCTACGATGACGACCGTGCCGGTGTCTTTGAAAGCAGGGTTGGTCCCGCGTGATTCAAAGCGGTAATCGATGGAAGCAAGCTCGAGGCGCCGGATAATCCCGAGTTTCAGGATGTCTTCCTGGGTGACGACCACCACCAGCAGAGCCACGGCTGCTGCAAGCCTGCAAGCCCGAGTTTCGCGCCCCACTTGCGATGTGCCGTTGTCTGTTTCAAGCGTGCCATGCCCTTCGAGTCAAGGTCAGAGATCGTACCGGTAGCGGAGACTCCAGATGTTGTCGGTGGACAACCCGTCGTTGTTGTAATAGCTGAATTGCAGCTCCACACTCATCAACGGGATAGGGTACCATTGCGTGCCGAGGTCAACTCCCGTTCTGCGGAAATCGCCGAATGTCGGACTTACGGAAGTCATGAATGAAAGGGCCCCACCGAGCAGAGCATACCGCGCACTCATGGAGAGAGAAGTGTAGTTCAGCTGATCAAATTGCGCTGGCCCCGTGGCAGACGGAAGCGTGTTCAGGTTGATGCCAAGGTCTACTGATGTCTGCAACGGAATGGTATACAACGTCAGAAGTCCAACCGACAGTGTCACATTCTCAACATCATACTGACGCATCGACCGGTCGTCACGCGTAGAGGTCGAA
>JAERML010000321.1 GCA_016844425.1 Bacteroidota bacterium | reverse complement strand
ACGGTGAAATCGTGAACAAACGATTCATTCTCTTTATACCGATCTTGACATCTGTCTTAGGATGCAGCTCTCATCTCGTCACAAATGCGGTGTGGTCCAGAGAACCGCAATCGATACCAGAGAGTGCGTGGACTCGTGACTCAGATTCAGGTCTCGATTGGCTTGTGGCAAACGATGACGCAGCCCTCTATTTCAGCTTGAGAATAAAGGACCGGATGATGCAAATGCTCATTCGTCGTGCCGGTTTGAAGGTGTATTTGGATCCTACGGGATCCACGAGTAAGGACATCATGGTGCAATATCCATTTGCACCCGAACCGAGGGAATTCGATCCCGAAGGACAGCCTGACCTGCAAGCCCTTCCGATATCAACGGACCTATTGTGGCGACATGGTGATACACAGGTGATTCTAAATCCTCATCTGGAACGGACGCCCTTCAAAGCCCGGATCGGGATGGACAACGACGGAGTCATGACGTTCCTGTTGCGACTGCCAATTGACTCTTTGGCAGTCGAGGATCAAAGTGAAACCGCTGAAGTGTCGATTGGGATCGAATTCTTCAAACCAAAGCGTTCTGGCAAAGGTCCGGAAGCGGGAGGAAGAGACCTCGGCTCTGTGGCGCGTCCGGGCGGACGTGGTCGGCCAGACGGAGGGATGCCCGGCAGGGGGCGACCGGGTGAGAGTCTTCCACAGCAAGAAGCGAGAGTTGGGCCGACTGGCCCTGTGTGGCTCGTGGCTAAGCTTGCACTTCCGCCCCCCTAAAACGAGGAGAAACCACCGCAACTCGCACGCGTTGACAGAATTTGGAGATCCCAACCCGAGGACATCATGTTGACTGAGCTTGGCCCGGTATTTGGACACTCAGTCCGGCTCGGTTTTGCAATAAAGAACCTCGTCGATACGATCGCGATTACAGGATGGATGCCCGACCTGCCCGATTGAGCCTCTTCACCTGGATCATCATCTCAAACACCCGCTCTAAAATTCTGTCTGCCTCGATGTTCGGGCCCCCGCTACACAAAGAAAAGCCCGGCCACAGGCCGGGTTTTTCTTTTGTCAGTATCTGGGAAGACGAACACTTCAAGTGGAGGCCCGCTGCTCTTCATGCGGGCCGACATCCCGACGCTGTCTGGCGGGATCCTGTTTCAGGGTTGGATCCTTCTTACACTCTCATCGAGAACGATTGCTCCTCTGCCCGGCAACGCCGGGCATTTTCATTTGTCAGTAACTGGGAAGACTCTGACTCAAGCGGAGTGGCACCCGCAACGCATTCGCTGGATGGTGCCACGACGCCTCGTCGCAGTTCGCCGCAGGCCAACGGACGCGGGGTCCTGTTTACCCGCCGACCTGTCCGCTGAAATGCAATGCAGGCGGAAGCGAAGCGGAGGCGGGCCCCCGCTACAAGTTCTAAAGAAGAATCCCGATTAGTGAAAGCTCGTCGGGATTTTTTGTTTTACCCAGGAATTCTTCAATCATACCCCATCTTTTCCCTCAAGTCGATGTCTGTTTGTTTTTCGCTCACGGCAATCGTAGTTTTGGAGTCGGACGCCGTACTCACCTCTGACATTTAAGCCTGACCCGTAGAATGCGGGATTGAGAACCTCTAGATTCGTGGGAAGCATCTTTTTGTGTTGATGGCGTAGATAGGTGCAGTCCTGCGTACATGCTCCCGTATTGCGGGACAAACGAAATTCGTTGTTATGCAAGCTATACGCCATTTGCCCGTCATGGTTTGTAATTCCACTTGCTCGGAGGTCATATGAGTTGGCGATTTCGAAGGAGAATGACACTTTTCCCTGGAGTCAGAATCAGCTTCAGCAAACGAGGTGTCAACGAGTAAAGGAAAAACTTCGAGAGATGAATTATGTGGTCAAATAGAAGGTGGACGTAAGTCTGCTTAGCCTATGAGGACGATCTCAACAATTCCTGACAAATTCTGACGCTATCCTGACAATGAACTCAACTGGATTCGCTATCTTTTCCACGATTGAATTGAGATGCCATCCATGATTGGTGGAATACTGAAGCCCAGGCTGCAAAAGCGCGTCGTGACGATATTCGTCATCGCTGTTCTGATTCCCTGCGTGTTTCTCGGTTACCTGGGGCTCAAGTCCATCAAGCAAGAAAAGCAGTGGCAACAACAGCTTGTGCTGGAAAACCTCAAAAGATCTCTTTCGCTGGCGGTTGACCACATAGAATCTAGTTTGGACGATGACGATCAGATCCGCGCCTCGTTTCGTCAACTCTCGCCTCCTCGTCAACTGACTGCGAGCCACGTCACTTCTCTCCGCACCTTCAGCACGCAATCTTCTCTCGTGCAAGGTGTTTTCTTTCTCGATAACAACGTACGCGTGGTCTTTCCCAAGACATTTCGGGACGTGGACGTCGATGAGATGAAAGACCGGAGCACGTTGCGTCTCCAGGAAAGCGAGTATCTCCGTGCTGGAGATCTTTTTGAGGTTCAGGGGAAACTTGATGAAGCTCTCACAGAATATCAGAGAGGCTTTTCTTCCAGGCTGTCCAAACCCCTTCAAGCCGCGTTCCTCTCACGCATTGCCCGGTGCCAGTTCAAAAAAACCGACTATGGGAATGCCCGAAGGACCTATCAGAGAATAATCAACGAGGATCACAATCAGTTCTACGGCGAGGGAATGCCGTACGTTCTGGTGGCACATCTGCAGCTTCTCGAGATAGCAGAAAAGGAAAGTCCATCCTTGGCCACGAGCAATCAGCTGCTTGACTTCTACGGGATGCTCGTTGGGCGTTCCGATAAACTAGAACATGCGCAATACAGTTTCTGCCTTGATCATGTTAAGTCGCGGTTGCAGCGTCAACAGCAGTTTCTGTCACAATCTCAGCGAGCCACACTGGATTCCATAGTGAGGCTCGAGAAAGAGGTTGAGGATGAGCAAGGCTTCCGGGACTTCCTTCAAACAAATGCTCTTCCGGGAATCAAGCAAGAGATAAACTCCAAGTGGAACGAAAATTCACGATTCAATGATTCTGATGGAAGAAAAGACATTCGATATCTATCGGGGCAATCCGATAGTGCTGCCTGGACAATTGGAGTGCGCGTGAACGATGACGCGGAATCTCCGGTCAGATTTATCGGCATCAGGATACGAAGGAATGCGCTTACAGACGCAGCCCTGGCAGTACTCAAGGAGTCTGAACCACCCGAAGAAGTTCGCATCGCGTTGCTTGACGCGACGGACCGTACTCTCTTTCCTACCGGATATTCCGCAGCGACAGTTGTGCTCACAAAGC
>JAERML010000094.1 GCA_016844425.1 Bacteroidota bacterium | reverse complement strand
GCAGGTCGCTGAATGCCATCACCGTTGAGCCAGTGACACCGTAGAACGTGTTGTACCCGGCGTTGCCGTAGATGATGTCCGGTGAGAAGTTCAATTTGTATTTGTTGACCTTATAGCTGCCGTCCTCGTCAAGGTTGTTAGCAATCCTGGGGAGCCGTGCAAGGGCAGAATCCTTGGGAATGGCATCTTCCAACGCGTCCTTGAACACATAGCTGCTGAAGTCAATCTGAATGTCCTTCCCGTACAACCCCGTGGTATCCTCAATTGTGTGATGCTCGACGACTGCGGGTTCGTCTGAAGCCGTTGTTGACGCGTTGAATTTCTCCTTGAAGAATTCCGTCGGCTCCAATTCAGCCATCTTGATGTCTCGCTCAAACGCATTCCGCATCAGGAAAAGATCGAAGCCGGCATGATTGAGTGAAGAAAAAGCCAGCTTGCTGCCGTCGTTGGAAAGCGAGAGCTGGTACACACCACTGAGGGAGTTCGTTACCGGACGTGTCTCCTTCGTCTCTAGGTTTAACACATAGATGTTGTTGATTCCGTTCCGATCCGAGACGAACAGGAGTTTCTTTCCGTCGGGCGACACCTCCGTGGATCCCTCATCACTGTGTGGCCAGGAAAGAATCCGATCCACCGCCCTGGAGGCCACTTCAACACTGTATAGGTCTGCCTGACTGTAATCGAAGCTCTTTGTGAGTACCACAGACGAGCGGTCTGTTCTGTCACCCCTGTCTGACGTGAAATAGATCCGTGTGCCGTCCGGTGACCAGCAGGGATCGGAGTCACTGTAGACATCCTCGGTCAGATTGGTAAGTCGTCGGGTGTTCAGGTCATAGACATAGATATCCGATTGGTGAAGTGCATTCCCGACGAAGGCCAGCTTGTCACCCTGCGCCGACCAATCCACGGAGAAGATTCCATCCAGGTCGAACACCAACTTTTCCTGTGTATCATTTTCAATGTCAATGATCAGGATGGCGTCCTGTTCCCCTGCTTTCGCGGCAAGCGCGATCTTCTTCCCATCAGGCGACCAGGTAATCCCAGGCGTGAGGAGATGGAGTTCCTCGAAGTCGTTAGTTTGCTGCCCATTTACAATCTTGTCGATGATCGTACCATCGATGGCATTCAAGAGAAAGACATCGAAATAGTCGTTTCTATTTGAGATGAACGCCACGCGATCACCTTGTGGGGAAATCGCAGGGCTGGTATTATAGAACCCACCATCCTTCCGATGGTCGGTCAAGCGCCGCGCATAGTCCGCCGGTTCCTCTCGCTTGGCGATGTCCGGCCAATACATTACCTTCTGGTCCTTCTGCCATCGCTCGGAGAGTTCCTCCAGGCCAAGGCCAATCGACCCCTTGAAACCAGCTTCAACACTCCGCGTACTTTTGATGCGATTCAGGATTTCCCCGATCTTTTGCTCACCGTACTTGCGCGAGATGTACCACCAGAGCGATTGTCCTCCGCGGTAGGCAAAGTATCCGTACAATCGGTTGATGGCCGGAAGGTACTCGTGGACTGTGGCGTCCCGAAGAAACATATCCGAGTTCGTATCCCATCGTAGAGCTTCATACTCGGCAAGTCCCTCGTTGAACCAGAGGGGGAGCTGCAACGTGATGTTGTTGGAGATGATGGATTGAATGGACCCGCCGTAAAACATGTCGTTAATGACGGCGTGCACAAGTTCGTGGTGGATCACATGGCGGAACTTCTTGTAGTCTCCTTCGAACGGAACTACGACCCGGTTCTTGAACAACTCCGTCACACCACCGATCCCCTCCTCGAGGTACTCTCCGATAACGTTGGTCTGCTGGAACTCATTGTGGGAGTTGTAGACAATCCACGGGACGCGGTTTACAAGCTGGTAGCGGAAGGATTTGCTAATGGAGACATATGCGGACTCAGCTGCGTGAGCAGTGAACTCAGCCAGAGATTCCCCTCCGTCCGAGAAATAAATATCAAAGTGGTCCGACTGGATGAAGTACCAGTTGAACTTCTTATACTGGACTTTATTCTTTCCGAACAGCCCATCCTGCCCGAACACAACCGCCGGCACCATCACCACCACTGCCAAGACAGTCAACCACCCGATTTTCCTCCCGCGCCTCACGGCAGTCCCTTTCGCTAGCATGTTCCCCTCGCACGTTGGGATGTATTTCCGTTAGAACAGCAACTACGACATACTACTAAACGGTCGGAGAAAATGCAATTCCTCCTCCCTCCTTAACTACAACAGTCGAGCATAGTGCCGGCGTTCCGCCGAATTCACTTGACAATAGCAAAGTCAATTTCCCGTTTTTCGGGGTCGACGGATACGACCTTAACGCGGATTTTGCCACCCAAGCGGTATTCCTTCCCCCGCGAGCGTCCGCGCAGAGTGTATTTTTTTTCATCAAAGAGATAGTAGTCGTCTCCCAGGTCCCTCACCTTCACCAATCCCTCGACGAGGAGATCTGTGATCTCCACGAACAGCCCGAACTCCGTCACCCCCCCGATGATTCCGTCAAATTCATCGCCAACGTGACGCTTCATGTATTCCACCTGCATCACCTTGACCGATGCCCGCTCTGCCTCAACTGCCACTCGCTCGCGGTCGGATGCCTGACGGCAGGTCGGCGGCAGCGATGCTTCCAGTTGCGCGCGCCGCTGGGGAGTGAGCGGACGGGTGTATTCGTGCAACAAGCGGTGCACGACGAGGTCAGGATAACGCCGAATTGGGGATGTGAAGTGGGAGTAGTATTTGAACCCCAGTCCATAGTGGCCGATGTTCTTTTCGCTGTAAATGGCCTTGGCCATCGAGCGGAGCGCCACCTCGGTGATCAGGTCTTCCACCTCTGATCCCCGGACCTGATCAAGCAGCTTTTGCAGCGCGCGGGACGAGACTCCCTTCTTCGCGTCGAGCGAGTACCCGAACTGCTTCACAAAATTCGCCAGGTCGGTCAGGCGGGATGGATCGGGAGCGTCATGGACGCGATACACGAATGGCTTCACCTGTTCTTCGGCCTTCTCTACGCCAACATGTTTCGTCACAGTCTTGTTTGCAAGTAGCATACATTCTTCCACCAGACGGTGGGCATCCAGGCGCACCTTCTTTACGATCTGTGAGGGAAGGCCGGTTTCATCGAACTTGAACTTCGCCTCAGACGTATCAAAGTCGATGCTGCCGTTACGTCGACGTCGTTTGAGAAGCACCTGGCTGAGTGCAAACAGACGAAGGATGACACTTGCATGTTCACCATGTTTCTTTTCAATGATACCTTGAACGTCTTCGTACGTGAACCGTTTCGCACTATGGATGACACTTTTCGCAATAGAGTAGTCCACTACCTTCCCCTGCGCGTTGATATCCATGAACACACTGTACGTCAGCCGGTCGACATCAGGTCGAAGACTGCACAGGTCATTGGAGAGCCGCTCCGGAAGCATCGGGATGACTTCGTTCACCATGTAGACGCTCGTCCCCCGCTGATACGCCTCTGCATCGAGGAGAGTGCCTTCACGAACATAGTGACTTACATCAGCGATGTGAACACCGAGCCGGACGGCCCCGTCTTCCAATTCCTCGATCGACAGTGCATCATCAAAATCCTTTGCATCCTCCGGGTCAATCGTGATACACGTCTGTTTGCGAAGATCAACACGTTTACGGATTTCATCGCCGTTGATCTGATCGCTCAGCTGGCGGGACTCTTCTTCCACCTCTTTCGGAAAGTGCATCGGCAGTCCAAAGCTTCGTGCCACACCCAACACTTCCACGCGCGCGTCGCCGGATTTCCCCAAGACTTCGACGATCGTCCCCTCGGGATTCTTGTGCTCATCATCCCAGGGAAGGAGCTCCACCAGCACCTTGTCGCCATGGTGCGCAGTAGTGGCTTCATCCCGGGCAATATAAATGTCGCGCGAGAATCGCTGGTCGTCCGGCACGACGAACCAAAACCTGGCATTTGCGTCCAACGTTCCGACTACCGAGGTGAGAGTGCGTTTGACGATTTCAACGATCTCGCCTTCAGTCCTTTCCCGCTCCCCGCGTCGACGTCCACGCACAGGGCGCGCAAACGGTACAACCGCAACAATATCCCCATGCAGCGCAGTCTTCATAAACCGCGGTGCGACTACGATTTCCTCTTCCAGCCCATCCACGCTGACGAACCCCATGCCGCGTCTGTTCACACTCAATTTGCCGATCAAACGGTTGGCGGGTCCTTTACCAGCTTGCTGGTCCTGCCCGGACTTCCGGACGCGGGCATAGTGGATCTGCCCCTTTTCATCCGTGCCAACAAGGCCTCTGCCCTCCAGGTCTTCGATGAGAACACGCAGTCCGTGGTATTCCTCGGCGCCATTGATCTTGAGGTGCTTGGTGATTTGCTTCAGTGTGAATTTCCCGTCGGGATGACCGGAAAGAAATGCGAGTAGGTTTTTTTTTAGATGTGCGATAGAGAGACTCCTGTGATCATGAGCTAGAATGAAAAGCGATAGAAGACACGGGCGGAATTGGTCTCCTTTTTGTCGGTCACGCCGCCATTCTTATTTGTCTCGACCCGTCGTTCGAACTCGAACATAAAATTCTTCAACGACGACCGGTCGAAAATGTCACCGAGTGAGTAGAGTATGCTGACATCGGCGTCCCCCAGGTTACCCGACGAGAAGAGTTTTCCACCGTAGCGCCAAAGGCCGCCGGCTGCAACGCCACTCAGGCGGATGTCAGCCCGATCACCGAACCCACTCCCTTCTGTGCCGTAGCGGAATTCGATGGACTGGATGAAACCCGTTTCCCGTTTGAGATACTCTGAGAGGGCATTGGTGAACAGCGAGGATGCACCTGTCAGGAGTGCTCCGCTGGCCGCGGGACCAAGATCGAGTTTGGCCGCGGCATCATTCGCTTCGGACCTGCTCAGCGGAAATGTTCCCGCCAGGATGAAAGCCACGGCATCCGTCTGCACGTCACTGGAGGTCACTCCACGGTAGGAGTAATAATCCACTTCGTCAATGGTCATTGACCAGGCAAGCTTCGGAGCGCTCTTCGTCCCTGTGATCTTCATCGTCACAATGACCTTCTCGGGTTTGTCTCCCCGAACCGAAGCCGATGAATCCGCGAGTGTCCGGAGCCCTTCGTACCGCGCGGTGATATCGAGCTCGGGGTTCAGGAACTCTCCGGAGTACCGGATGGTCCCCTCTGCATCGAACCTCTTCACAAAGTTGTAGTACGCACGCTCGATGGTGAGTGTGCCGATCCAACGCCTGCCGTCCCCGGTGATCGAGAACTTTCCAACGAGGTTGGCGACCAACTCCTCGTTCGTCGCTGCATTGAAAATCATTCTGAACTCGGTGTTTCCGCCGGCTGCTTCGATATCGAGATCGTAGTGGATGCCATCCACGAACGACTTTGTTGGCGCCCCGTTCCCCTTATCGTTCTCGTTCCTGCTGGATGTGGTCTCTGTGTCAAAGTAGCGGGCAGAAAGCAAGCTGGTGGGCTGCGTCTTGACCTGTGCCGTGTCATCAAGTACTACCACGGGAACGGTGTTTGTGAGTTTTTCACCAACCGTCTCTTGTGTGGGTGGGAAAATGAGGCTCGAATTGCTTATGAGGACATAACCGCCGAGGCGTGAATTGTCAACTGCACCGGTATAGTGGAGTCCCCGCGGCCCAATCTCGAGGAAGAGATTGCCGTAGACAGAAAGCGATGACGCGCGGGTCGTTTCCTTCACAACAAGAAGTTTTCCCTGCGCCGTCAGGTTGAAATCACTTGGTGTAAAATCACTGAACGCAAAGTCACCGGTGATATGCACGACACCTTCACGTTTGCGAATATCGTTCAGAGGTTTGCTCCGGACCACCGCATCGAGTACCTTGATCCTGCTCCCCTCCGGTTGGAACTTCCCTTCGAACGTATACTCCCCTCCGGTTGGAACTTCCCTTCGAACGTATACGCAATCAGGTTCGGCACGAAAAGGAAGGAGCAACTATCAAGACTGATCGTCCCCCGGTAATCGGGCGATGCGGGAGATCCGACGAGGGTGAGATCGCAGCGCATGGTCCCGTTGAGTTGATCGAATGTCGGCAGAAGCGGGTCAAGGACATTGATGGGAATGCCATCTGAATGGATGGTGAGATTCATGGGACGGCATCTGAATGGATGGTGAGATTCATGGGACGGTCAGCAGATCCGGACGGTCCTTTCAGGGCGAGGTTCACCGGCAGCGTTCCCTTGACCGTGAGAAGAGCACGACTCTGTGCGTCGGAGGTCTGTTCTTCGATGTGAAGATCGGTGCCGAGGACTTCATGGACGTACGTGAAGTCCCCGACAATCTCTCCGAAGGGAATTCCACGGAAGGATACACTGCGTGCTCGTAACGATGCTGTATACTCGGGGTTTTCCAACGTTCCCTTGGCCTGCAGTGTGACATTACCAACCCCCGCAAACGCCTTGCGACGTGTTTCTCCCTCCTCGTCTGCGATCAGAAACTTCAGATTATCGAGGTCAACAGCGGTTGCCGACACGGTTGCCGCGAGCTCATCTCCTGAGCCGATATGACATGCCAGGCTCACAGACTGTGTATCGCGGCGCATGACAAGGCCCTTGATGTCGATGCCCCGCGTTCCGAACCCGGCAGAGGCTCCGCCATCTGCCCGCCAGGCAAAGTCCTTGTATGCCAACTGGAAATCATTCAGTGTGAACACGAGCTGATCGTCTACAATCGTGGAAAAGCCCGAGAGGATTGCCCGTGTGTCACGATTGAACTGTGCTCGCCCGGCGTAGCTTGAGTATTCCTGCTGGTACGCGAATGTCAGACGGAGGCTGTCCAGTTCGCTCCGGTTGACATGCACCCGTTCAGCATCCGCAGCAATCCGGACTTCGACATCCTTCAACGGATCAGTTGGTTTGAGGGTATTGACAGTCAGAGAAGCTGCTCCATTCTGGATCAGCAATCCGGAATCGGCATTTCCATAGAAGAAATCGTCAATCTTCAACTCCCCATGCACATCAACCTCATCATAATTCCCATTGATCGATCCAGTCAAGAAACCGACGCCGTTGAATGTCCGGTTGCCTGTCACGTTGGAGATCGGCTCCAGGTTCTTGAGGTGGAGCGAGAACGCGGCGTCCAACTGCTTGCCTGCGTGTGCAAGCTCCTTTCCCAAAGCGGCCAGTGCATCCCGGTCAACCGAGGCGGCAATCGATGAATCCAGGGAGGCAAATTTCTCTCCGATCGCCCCTCTGAGGTTTTGCAACTCGAACGAGATCAGGCCCGCCATGTACTTCGTGTCGAATGTGCCGGTCAATGAAAAGTCGGCCACGGTGGACTCAAGTTTCAGCTCTTTCTTTTTCGGATCTCTCTGATCAACAAGAAGATGGAACCTGCTCTCCGTAATCTGGTAGTCGCGATACCGCGAGGGTGAGAAGTCGATCCGGAAATCGGCGTTAAGATCGTCCCACGAAAGACCCGTCCCTTCCGCACTGATGTCCATTGTCAGGGCACTGGTGTGGTTCTGGCCGAGGAACACGTCGTCCAGGTTCAGGGATGAAATATTCGCCTTGAATGAAAACGCGGGGTGCAGTGGCCTGCGTTCGTCGAGCTCTCCAGTGAGGACCATCCGCATCGGGCCGGCTTCGGCAAAACCAGTGGCGTTGATCTTCCGATCTCCAGCTTCCACGAGGAACTGTGACAATGTCACACGTCTCCCGGCAATAGTGGAGGAATCGATTTGCAGTTTCAACGTCGTCCGCAAATCATCCAGGGATGTTCCTTCTCCTTCGATCTGCGCCGTTGCATACACATTGCTGCCCAGTGCCGGATCACCCAACACCTTCGCGAGATCGACCGACGTTCCTTGCACCTCGCCTTTGTACTTCAGCGTTGCAGGTCCTCCGACGAGAAGGGAGGCGTCTGCATGGACATTGCCAGCGTCGGTTTCCAGCAAGAACTTCGTATGAAAATTGAGCGGTTCGCCGAGGTATTCGAGGTTCAGTGTTGTGACTCCCAGCTTTGCGAAATCAGGAAGATCAAACGTCGGGAGAAGTGTCTGTGCATCCGGGCCATAGAGTCTGCACTCAGTGAACTTCACGTCAAGGTAAAGATCACCGGGTGTATGGAGGTTATACACTGTTCCCCTGGTCGCGAGATTTGTCTTTCCCACTGCGAGGATCAGCTTCTTTATCCTCAACTCACCAAACTCTCCTTCGGCCTGAAGGTCAAGCGCAATGGTGCTGCTCAGAAATTCAAGTTCAGGGATGAAGCGCTTCAACTCGTTCATGTCGAGCCTCTCGGACCTAAGGGAGAGTTCGACCGGGTTAGACTTCAGTTGCTCAAGGTTAACACCACCGAACAGATCCACTCCTTCCATTTCAGCATCGAGCATAAGTTGAGAGCGGCCGGTCTTGAGAACCATGTTTTTCACGACCGCTCCATCACGACGAACGCTAAAGACACCCGCGAGGCTCTCAAGCGTAATATCGGGAGTGTTGGAACGGAATGAGAGTGTCTTGATCTCCGCCCGTTTTTCATTCTTCGTAATAGCGAGAGAGGTAACCAAATGGAACTGCTTCAACGTCACATCATGATACTCAACATAGTACGGATCATCGCGTCTATGGTCGGGGTCTCCAAGCGCGGCCGAATCCACCAGGAGGATCGTTCCGTTCTGGATTTCCAGTTTGTTCAGAAAAATGAGCCACTGGAAAGGCGCCGGCGCCGACGTGTCCTCCGATGTCGGACGAATCATTCGTTCAAAATTCCAGAGACCATCGCGGCCGCGGACCAAGGCAATCGCGGGTTCCACCAGAGTGAAGTTGTCGATAGAGATGGTGTTGCCGGGGATCTGGAAGAGGTCGTACCTCACGTCGAAGCGGGTCGCAACAAGGAGATAATCATTGCCAACTTTGAGTGAGAGGTGGTCCACTGAAAAGCCGGTGACAAGATTGCCGTCGAATTCGCCGAGCTCTATTTCAGCAATTAGAAGGGAGTCCAGATTGGAAAGAACTACAGCACGGAGGCGGTCACGGAAAAATTGTGTCTGTGTGAAACCTGCCAGGAGGAGCAGGAAGACGAAGGCGCCGACAAAGACGTAGAATATGCGTTTGAGAATCTTCTTCACAGTTATCACTCTGCACCAAGGATGACCCGTCAGCGGCTGCGGCTCTTGCGAAGGGAAGCGCTGCCGTACGCCCGCAACACTCGTTGGATGACATTTGAGGTGGAGAGCCCCGCGGTTAATCGAATCGTCCGGACCTTTCCCCCATGCTGCTCGACGGTCTCCCTCCCAACGATTTCACCAATCTTCCAGTCTGCCCCCTTCACCAGCACATCCGGTACCAGCCGGTCAATGATCCGCGCCGGCGTATCTTCATCAAAGAAGCAGACATAGTCCACCGGTTCTAGTGCGGCTAGTACCGCTCCACGATCTGCATTCTTGTTAATCGGCCTTCCATTCCCTTTGATGCGACGGATGGATGAATCCGTGTTTAACCCTACGATCAGCACGTCGCCAAGTTGCTTGGCTTTCGTCAGATACTCCACGTGCCCCCGGTGAATAATGTCAAATGTCCCGTTGGTGAAAACCACTTTCCGTCCAAGCCTGCGCTGTTTCCGCCGGACGTTGACAAGTGCGTTGAGGCTCAGGACCTTCCCCATTATATGCGGCCCCTGTTGTTGCGCGAGAAGTGGAGCGCACTTGCTTTCAGCTTGTCCGGCAAGATCGGTACGATACCCACCGACCCCACCACGACACCGCCAGCACAATTGGCCAGAGTGGACGCTTCACGGATGGTTGCTCCGCTGGCAAGAGCGATGGTAAGTGTAGAAATCACTGTGTCGCCCGCACCGGAGACATCCTGGACATTCTCAGCTGATGAGGGAATATGGCTAATGTCGCCCGACGATTCGAACAGCGACATTCCATCCTCGCCACGGGTGAGCAAAACGTTTTCCGCTGCAAGCTCCTGTTGTAGTCGCTTCCCAGCCTTTGTTACATCCTCAACAGTCTGGAGCCTCCGACCAATCACCTCCTCGGTCTCTTTCCTGTTCGGCTTGAAAACGGTCACATTCTTGAACTCGAAGAAATTATTGAACTTCGGGTCAACAGTGATGATCTTGTTGTACTTCCTTGCCACGGCGATAAGCTCGGCAATGACGTTTTTCGTGATCACTCCTTTGTTATAATCCTCGATCACCACGCCGTCGATCTTCTGGATGTTGTACTTGACGGCGTCGATGATCCGGTGCTCGAGCTGTTCCGGACAGTCGCCTTTCGATTCGTTATCGATGCGAACCACATGCTGGCCGTTGGCAATCACCCTGGTCTTGATCGTAGTCGGACGATCGGGGTCTTTAACGATCCCGTCAGCACTGAGGTTCTGTTCCTTGAGGATTCGATAGAAGAGACTCCCGGGATGATCGTCGCCCACAAGTCCGACGAGAACAGGCTCACCACCCAGCGCCTGGATGTTACTTGCCACGTTGGCCGCGCCACCGAGCCGCACGGATTCCGAGAGGACATCAACCACAGGTACTGGCGCTTCCGGCGAGACCCGATTTACCGTCCCCCAATAGTACCGATCAATCATCAGGTCCCCAACGACCGCAATTCTTTTACCAACAAAACTCTTGAGGAGTTCCTCGATCCGTTGCTCAGTGAATTGTACCACAGTGCTTCGTGCTGAATGAAAGATGAAGAGAATTGTAAGGGAATATACCTATTAACTGCTGGAGATGCAAGGAGTTGGAGGGATGAGTAGCGTGCGAATTCGGGCGAACCCGGGGGAGTCTCGACAGGCTTTCTTACCGCGCGCTGTGAAGAAAGACAATCAGAAATGGACCTTCAGTGGACGGAGCGCGCCAAATATCCGTCACTGGATGAAATGAGACAGCTTTCGTACAATAAGGTCCACCGTCTTCCCAACTTTCACCTCGTCGGTGTGGACAACAATGTCTGCCTTGGCATACAAGGATTCGCGTCGCTTGTACAAATCGAGGATGCGGGCGCGGAGCTCTTCCTCAGGCAATTGTTCACCCTCTTCCGTCCGAAGAACCGGTCGGTCGGACTTGTGGTGGAGTCGCCTAAAAAGTTGCTCGGGTGTTGTTTTCAGATAGACCAGAAGTCCGGTCGTCCTGATGACGCGGAAGTTTTCCGGGTCGGCAATTGTCCCTCCACCGAGCGACACGACGATGTGCGGTCTGGTAGACATCTGTGCGATCAATGTCCGTTCGAGGGCACGAAAGTACTCTTCCCCGTGTTCGCGGAAGATCTGGTTCACGGTTTTCCCCACCGAGGTCTCAACCGACCGGTCTACATCTGCGAAGTCATAGCCGATGGTATTGGCAAGGATTGGTCCGATGGTACTTTTCCCGCTCCCCATGAAACCCGTGAGATACACGCGTTCTTTTCTCGCGGGATGTTGGTCTATCATGTGTGACCAACTATGGGTGGACGAATTTCCGCCAGCACGATCGTGCTGGTGATGCCATTCAGTGTCGCCGTGCGCGTCTGCGTCGTGACGTCGTATTGCTGTTGCGCAATGGCCAGGAATTCCCTCCCGATCGACCGATCAGGATCAGCAAAGACAGCAACACCGCCAGGATGAACCACCTGCCCGATTAACGAGAGTAAGGGAGAAAAATTGCGTCGCTCATAAGCAACATCCGCGGCAATAACGAGGTCCACTTTCTCAAGCGCCCCCGGCGTGCGCCAATCCAGTTGTTGAAATCTCACCCGCCGGGTGAGTACGTCCGGTGGAATGTTCCGCATAGCGTTGTACCGCGCAAATAGAAGCGCGTCTGGTTCATAATCTGTTAGTGCCACGTCGGCACCAACGAGGGCGGCCGCAATGCCTGCAAGACCCAGGCCGCTTCCGAGTTCCAGGATTTTCTTACCGGATAACATATTGTTTTCCAGACACCATCCTGCCAACCCAATCGATGACGCCCAGAGATCAGCCCAGTACGGCAATCGCTCATCATGTGCAAACGTGGCCGAATCAATTGCATCCACAAGCCGATTGCTGTCGCGCACGCACAAGAGCGGAATGTCGGTAGTCCCGAGGGAGATGTTCCTCTCCACGGCGTCATATCGGGAAGAGATTTCAGCAAGGACCTGCACGGAGGTAAGCACTGGAACGTCCGAGGTGTGAACAGGCTTCGGCAGGGGGGTGTGTAACCGTGGGATGTTCATGGAAGG
>JAERML010000320.1 GCA_016844425.1 Bacteroidota bacterium | reverse complement strand
CCCTTGCCAAACCTCTCAGTTTTTTCTATCTTCCCTTGAATTGTTCTCTGTCCTTTTCTCACCTCTCACCCCGTGCAAATTGAGTGACTGACGAGGCCATTGTACAGAACCTTCTCTCTGAAGGAACCAGTGCCACATGGGAAGCCTTTCTCCGCCGGTTCTCCAATTTGATGCTCAAGATCATCTGGCAATTTGAGAAGGACTACGATGAGGCGATGGAGAAGTATGTCTACGTCTGCCGCAAGCTTGCCGGAAACAATTTCGGCATCCTCCGCCGATTCCAACAGCACCACGGTGACAACCATCCTCAGTTTACAACATGGCTTGCAGCAGTAACACATAATCTCTGCATCGATGCGCACAGAGCCGTGCATGGACGACGGCAATTGCCACGAGCCATTCTCCGGCTGTCGGAGTTTGACCGTGAAGTATTTCGGCTCTACTACTGGAGAGGATACTCAGAGCAGGAGATAGAGCAACGGATGGCAAACACTCCCGGCGCTACTTCCATAGCAGTGGCCGAATCACTACATCGCATGAAAGACGCCCTCGCGGGGTCAGCTGCTCATCCCCATTCAAAGCCGACAATGGTTCCATTCGACGAAGAAGATGCTGCTTTCGGCTCGACGGAAATGGAGAATGATTTCACAGAGATGCTTGGCTGGCTGAACCGTTGGCTCGACGAGTTGAGCGATCAGCAGCGGATGATTATCAGGCTGAGATTCTTTGAGGGAATGACCGGCCCTGAAATTGCAAAGGCAATGCACATTTCCCCGGAACAAAACGTTTATCCACTCCTACAGAAGGCAATGAGCCGATTGCGCGAACGCGCCAGTCAAACCTACGCCGACAAAAGAACAAGAAACTTATCCGTATAACATGTGTAGAAAGGAACACTGCTGCCTTGCATCTAACAGAGATTGAAATTCTGCTCTATGTTGAGAACAAGCTTCCGCCGGAAGACAGGCAGGAGCTTGAAGCACACGTGGGGCGATGCGATGAGTGCGCAAGACAATTCGCGTCACTCGCCCGCTTGCCCGATACTTTGAGTGAGAATGTTCCGTTCGAAGTTAACGAGGCAGTGCTCAAGGAAGCTGTTGGTCTTGTTGGAGGGAAGGCATGGGGAAGAAGTTGGAACTTCGGATTCTTCAATCCCCCCTTTCGTGTAGCATTTGCCGGTGTTTCTGTTCTCGCGGTGGCACTGACGACCTACCTGCTTGTACCCCGCCATGAGCCTTCGCAATTCAGATCGGCGGAAACCGCAGCACCGATGCTGAGGTTGTTCCCTTCAGACGGGGCGAAGGTTGCTGATACACACCCGGCGTTTCGATGGTCTTCCACCGTCAAATCATCCGCATACAAATTCACCCTGATGGATGAGAATGGTGTGAGCATTTGGAATTGGGATGTTCGCGACACTGCGGTATCGCTTCCTTCAACTATTGTGCTTATCCCCGGCAAGACATATCTTTGGAGAGTAGAGTCGTTCCTCGCAGACAAATCACTTGAACGCTCAGCACTCCATGTCTTCACCTACGCTCCTTCTCAGTAGAGTTCTCCTTCCTCCCATTGCTGTTGATCCTGCAACACAGCTTCATTGCTCAACTCATTGTTGCTGGCTCTCCACATGTTCAAGAATTGCCTTCTGGGGAATCGCGGCGTCCATTTGCTTCATGACGACACCGGAGAGAATCCTGTCTCAGACATCTGATCTGAAGTTCGAGCGTATCTCGACAGAACAGGGATTGTCTCAGGACATCGTTTCTTCCATCGTTCAGGATGGCGAAGGTTTCATGTGGTTTGCAACTGAAAACGGACTCAACCGCTATGATGGATATTCAATCAAAGTCTATAAACATAATCCCCGTGACTCTGCATCGATTCCCTCAAACTCTGTGAGGTTCCTCTTTGTCGATAGAAAGGGGAGTCTCTGGATTTTCACTCCATCGGCAATCAGCCTCTACCTCCCGGACCGGGATGCGTTTTCAAATATTTCAATCAATGGGGCGGCGTATACCGCGTGCGAAGATGACCAGGGAAATATCTGGGTAGGCACGGCGAATGGGCTCAGCAAGTTCCATGGCCGGGATGCGACACTCACGCCCCGAAGTTTGGAAGAAGGCGACAGCGCGGTGTACTCACTTAATAAGTCCGGTTCGGGAATGCTCTGGCTGGTGACTGAGGCTGGGTTGTTTCAACTTGATCCTTCAACGGCGATGAGGGTCCGGTCCAAGTATGTTGAGGAATCTGACGCGGTTATGGTTATCTTTGGTGTGTGATCAGGGATGCCGGCCTTCGGAGAGTCAATTTGAGGACACAGGTCATAGAGGAATTCCATCCAAATGCAGAGGTTCCAGAAAGTCTTGTGGATCCTCGCGTGCTGGGGTTATATGAGGATCGTCAGGGCAAGGTCTGGGTGGCAACATTCAGCGGGCTCGAACGATACGATCTGGCCCGGAACGGATTCGTTCATTTCCAACACGACCCCAGCGACAGGTATTCGCTTGGTGCAAATCGCGTGTACTCCGTTTTCCAGGACCGTGATGGTGCGATTTGGGTTGGCACCTATCGTGGTGGAGTCAGCAGAGCCGATCCGTACAACCTGAAGTTCGAGCATTATTATTACTCCTTGGCAAACCGGGAAGGCCTTCCGTCAAACAATGTGCTGGCGATTCTGGAGGATTCTCGTGGAGATCTTTGGGTTGGCACCGATACGGGTGGAGTTAGCATATACAGTCGGGATACTCGTCGGTTTACCAACATGCTCTGGAGCAGTGGCTGGTCGATCGCGGCAATCGCTGAGGATAAGAACGGGCGTCTTTGGTTTGGAACACAGGGAGCCGGCCTCGTTTCCTATGACCGCAGCACAAAGGTCGTGAGGCAGTACTGGCATCAGCGCAACAATGCATCAAGTATTGGTGACAATACTGTGCGATCTCTTTATGTAGATAAGAGCGGTACTCTGTGGATCGGATTTTCGGACAAAGGTCTTGATCGGTATGACGATAGAACGGATTCGTTCTTTCACTTCTGGCCGGACACAGAATACGTGAACGTCGGTGTGTGGTGCATCTACGAAGATCGGAGAGGCGTTCTCTGGCTTGGCACGATCCCTGGCGGCCCAGTGTATGCTTTTGACCAGAGAACCGGTGTGTTCACCAGACCAATCCGCGAAATCAACGGTTCAGTTCGTGCCATCTATGAAGACCCTAAGGGCATTTTCTGGTTCGGTTCCTGGAGCGGCGGCATGTACAGGTTTGATCCATCATCGCAAACCGTAACCCGGTTCACAGAATTCGATGGTCTTGCAAACGACTTCGTCAAAGGGATGCTCGCCGATGAGCATGAGAATCTCTGGATCAGTACCGAGAAGGGACTCTCGAAATTTAGTCCCGAAACCCGGACCTTCAAGAACTTTACTACAAAGGATGGACTCCAGAGTGATTTCTTCTGGTCGCGTTCTTTCTGCAAGGGAAGGGACGGGAGAATGTATTTTGGCGGGACGAACGGATTCAACGTCTTCCATCCAGATAGTATCAGAGACAATCCCAATGTTCCCCCCGTCGTGATCACTCGCTTCACCGTTCTGAATGAGACTGTGACGCTGAGTCGGGGTGGCGGGGTGTACAATGGAGTCACGTTGTCGCATGCACAGAATTTCTTCTCTTTCGATTTTGTTGGGCTCAACTATACCGCGCCCGAGAGAAACCAGTATGCGCACAAGATGGAAGGGTTTGACAAGGACTGGGTTGATGCCGGCACTCGCCGATACGTTTCTTATACGCATCTCGATCCCGGATCCTACACATTCAAGGTAAAGGCGTCGAACAACGACGGCGTGTGGAACGAACAAGGTACGTCACTCTCGATTGTTATTCTACCGCCGTATTGGCAAACGTGGTGGTTCCGTCTGCTGGCTATTGTCGCGCTGG
>JAERML010000319.1 GCA_016844425.1 Bacteroidota bacterium | reverse complement strand
ATTGGCCCGAAATGGCACATTGATTTCAATTGCATGTCCGAGCATTCCGGTGTATCAACTGGTAGGCGCAATCTTCAGATTGCGAACCAGACCCCATGCTCATCCAGGAGAAGAAACACAGGCTTCCCCCTGATTCGTATAGAGGCAGGATCGAGGTCGCATTCACAGCATGCGTAAGGCACCGACTACCGCTGTTTGTCGATGCAAGCCTAGTCGAAAAGTGTGTTGAAATCCTTCTCCGGGAGGCGGCCAACGAGCACTGTGACGTTCTCGCGTTTGTTTTCATGCCTGATCTTTGCCACCTGATATTCCGCGGCAGGGGAGATAGATCTAACGTCTTGAGGTTGATGAACCGATTTAAGCAACATACGGGGTATTTTTTTTCTCAGAACAGCGTGGGCGGTCGATGGCAAAAGGATTTCTATGATCATATTTGTAGAGACGAGCGAGAGGTCCAAAAACAGATCAGATATGTCGTTGAGAATCCGGTTCGCAAAGGGCTCGTGAAACATTGGAAGGATTACAAATTCAAAGGGTCAACAGTATTTGATCTTGATGAATGGTAGCCGCAGACTGAAGTCAGCGGCTACGGGTTTGTACCGAGAAAGGTCTTCATGATGACAAGCAAAGAACGGGTTCTTGCGGCGCTCCGGCATCAGCAACCTGATGCTGTGCCCGTCGACTTTGGTAGCACGGCTGTCACTGGTATTCATGTTCAGATTATTGCGGCCTTGCGCGACCACTATGGACTTGAGAAGAAACTGGTGAAGGCCCACGAGCCTTATCAGATGCTCGGGACCATCGACGAAGACCTCAAGAAGGTGCTCGGCATTGATCTGGAGGGAGTCGTGCCGCCGGAGACGATGTTTGGGTTCAGGAATGAGAACTGGCGCCCGTGGCGGCTCGACAGCGGTCTCGAGGTCCTTGTGCCGGAGAACTTCAAAATCACCAAAGAGCCGAATGGTGACACGCTGATCTATCCGAAGGGCGATCTCTCGGCGCCAGCCTCAGGGAGAATGCCGAAAAACGGATTTTTCTTTGACTCCATAATTCGCCAGCCTCCCATCGTCGAAGAAGAGCTCGATCCATGGGACAACCAGGAAGAATTCACGCCGATTTCCGACGCCGACCTCGACTACTTCGAAGCAGAGGTGAAAGCGAAGGCGAAAACGGGTCGGGCGGTAATGGCAACGTTCGGAGGGAAACGGGTCGGGCGGTAATGGCAACATTCGGTGGGATGGCGTTTGGTGACATCGCGCTTGTTCCGGCCCCGTTTCTCAAGCATCCAAAGGGAATCCGTGATATCGAGGAGTGGTACGTCACAACACTCACCAGGCCTTCCTATGTCCACGCAATCTTCGAAAAACAGTGCGAAGTGGCGATCGAGAACCTGATGAAGCTCTACAAGCGTGTCGGTGACCAGGTCAACGCGGTCTTCATTTGTGGGACCGATTTCGGGACTCAGTGGTCCACCTTCTGCTCCGTCGATACATACAAATCGCTCTACCATCCCTATTACAAGCGTGTGAACGACTGGATTCACATCCACACCGCGTGGAAGACTTTCAAACATTCGTGCGGTTCTGTGATTTCGCTGATTCCCTCTTTTATTGACTCGGGGTTCGATATCCTCAATCCTGTGCAATGTTCTGCAGCAGGGATGGAGCCTGAGAATCTCAAAAAGGAATTCGGAGCTGACCTCGTGTTCTGGGGCGGAGGCATTGATACTCAAAAGACACTGATGTTTGGTACGCCCGAACAGGTTCGCGACGAAACTCTGAAGCGGTGCGAGATCTTTGGAATGGATGGGGGATTTATCTTTAATACCGTTCACAACATCCAGGGCAATGTGCCCGTGAAAAATGTTGTAGCGATGTTCGACGCGTTGAAGGAGATACGGGGGCGCTAGGGCCGTCCACCAAACATTCGATATTCGTTATTCGGTGGTCCCACTTCTCCGGTCCCCTGGAATCGCCGATATCCCAACCGTCTCGCCTTGACATGGGTCGACCGGTTATGTATCTTCATTGTAGATACGGAAAGGACTTGCGATGGAAACCAGGGTGCAGAAATGGGGAAATAGTCTGGCTGTGCGTCTCTCAAAACATGTCGTTCGGGAGTCGAAAATACGCGAAGGCACGACTGTGGCTATCGGGGTCGATGAGGGGAAGATCATCCTGGATGTGAAGGGAAAGAAGCAGTATTCTCTCCGGAAGCTCTTGGCGAGAGTGAAGCGGACGAACATTCATCGGGAGTTTGAATCAGGCCCGCCGGTCGGCAAGGAGATTTGGTAGTGCGAGCTCCCTATTGTCCATCCCGGGGTGACATCGTCTGGATCGACTTCCTCCCGACCATGGGCCACGAGCGATCCGGCAAACGGCCCGCTATCGTTCTCTCGCCTCTCGCATACAACAAAACGGTGGGACTGATGCTCTGCTGTCCAATCACGAGCAAGGAAACGACCTGGTAGGTGCCACGCACCTTGTGGTTGAGCGCGCTGTGAGGTGCGTGGCACCTTTCAAGATCTCATCTCTTCATCTTGTACACCGGATAACACCACTGCCGATACTTTGCCACCTTCCCGCGTACCACGTTGAAGTAGATCTCCCGTAGCTTCTGCGTCACAGGTCCCATCGATCCCGTCCCAAGCTTCCGATGATCGACTCTCGTAATCGCGACGAGCTGAGCGCCGGTGGCAACCATGAACGCTTCATCCGCAAGATACACTTCCGTTCGGTCGATTGACCGCTCCACAACCTCCATGCCGAGCTCATCGCGTATGAGCGTCATCATTGAATTGCGCGTGATGCCCTCGAGTATGTTATCGGTGACCGGTGGCGTGACGATCTTCCCTTTGCGATAGATGAAAATATTCTCCGCCGAACCCTCAGAGATGTGCCCGTCCTGATTCAGGAGTATTGCTTCGTCGAAGCCCGCGAGGTTGGCATCTGTCTTGGCCAACGCCGAATTGACGTACCCCCCCGTGATCTTGCCGCGCGCGGGGATGACGTTGTCGTCAATCCGCCTCCAGGACGAGAACGTGACGTGCGCGCCCTCTTCCTTGTCGATGTATCGGCCGAAGGGAAGAACCACGATGGAAAGAACGGGGGTTACATTGTGGAGTCGGACTCCGATAATCTCGTCACCGTAGAATGCCAGGGGCCGTATATAGCAGTCTTCGTGGAGATCCTCCTTCTGTATCAACTCCATCAGGACCTTCACGATGTCTTCGCGGGTGAACGGAAGCTCCATTCGGAGCAACCGTGTCGATTCGAGAAAGCGTTGGAAATGATCAAATGGTCTGAACACAAAAAGTTCTTTCTCTTCATCATTCCAGTATCCGCGGGTTCCGCCAAAGACGCCTGTGCCATAGTTCAAGCCATGCGTCAGCACTCCGACTTTCGCGTCAGCATAGGGAACGATCTTGTCTTTGAAGAAGGCGTAGTTTGGTAGCGGCATAGCCTGGTCCTTAAGTGTTCTTCAAATTGATGGGTCAGGTCGCCCTGAAAAAAA
>JAERML010000318.1 GCA_016844425.1 Bacteroidota bacterium | reverse complement strand
AATGAAACGAGTTTAGGATACTCGTTCCGTGTGCAGATGATAGACATTCTCAGGGGGGATCACTGCATCAAAGATCTCTTCGTTGTGGGAGATGAGAAGAATCCCCCTTCCCGCGCGTTGTTGTTCCTCCAGCATGGCAAGCACTTTGATCGAGCTCTCGAAGTCCAGCCCGTTGAGCGGTTCGTCGAGGATGAGGACGGTGGTGTTGAGGAAGAGGCCGCGAAGGAGATTAAGTCGTTGTTTCTGTCCCCCGCTTAGCGCGGCCACCGGCTGGCGAAGAAAGGTATCGCTGATCTCGCCTTCGAATAGTTCGCCCAATGTCCGGCGGATGTCCTCTCGCCGTACCCGCCTTCGTGAGGGAAGCCCGTGAAATGTTCCCTCCACAGTGGCACGCGGGTTAAGCGCTTCATCGGCATGCTGGAACACCATCGTCATCCGTTTTCCCCAGACCTCCCGTTGCCAGAATCGGCGGGGTGTCCGCTCCGTCAGAGTTTTGCCTTCGAGCGCGAGGGACATGCTGCTGCCATGGATCAACCCCATGATCATTTTCACGAGCGTGGTCTTGCCGGTGCCACTGGGTGCTTTCAGGTATGCGATTGCTCCGGGGAAGATCTCCAGGGGGGAAATGCGGGTNNTGGTCAACCGTTGACCGAAGACCTCCGCGCCACTCTCGACACGCAGGAGCGGTGCTCCGGTGTGCGGTCGGGGTTTCCAGGTGGGATCCTTCCGTTGACGGTCCAGCCAGCCGAGATATGTTTCAGGCCGAAACTCTCTCAGGAGAAGTTGGGCAGGCGTTGGCCTCAATTCCTTGAACGACACCCTGTCGAGCAGGGCGCGATGCGAACCAGCAACTTCGCTGATCATGGAGTAGTCGTGGGTGATCAGGAGTACTGTGAATGAGCGCTGTTGAAAGCGCCTGAAAAGAAGAGACAGGAACACATCGCGGAAGTGGTTGTCCAGGCTTCCCGTGGGCTCATCGAAGACGAAGAGACAAGGGCGGTCGAAGCGCTGTGACTGCAAGACTATGTCCATCTTCTTGAGGGCCATGACGAGAAACATCCGCTGTTTCTCGCCGCCACTTGGACGGTACGGTTTTGGATAGACTTCGAGGAGCTTCTGAATCTCCGTCGCGTCGCTTCCTTCCCACAATTCTCTCAGAAGTTCTGCATCGTCTGAAGCGTGCGAGAGACTCCCCTCCCGAAGCTGAACACCCAAAGGGAGGAGTGGATTGAGATGGGACGAAGGTTCCTGAAATACAAAGAAGCTTTGTTCTTTGATCGTTTTCGTTTCAGGTTTCTTGAGGTAGCTGTCATACGTCTCGCCGTTGATCACAATGTGGTACGCTTCCGGATCGAGAAGACCGTAGATGCCCCGTGCGATGAGCGATTTCCCGATCCCCGATTCACCGAACAAGAAGGTGATCTGGTTGAGGGGAATCTCAAATTCCCGGATATCGACCAGCGTATGTTCTCCCGCGGTGATGTGGAGGTCGAAGGTAAGAGTATCCACAGATCGCTCAGAGATTGTGGTGTTTCACAAGGCCATAGGAAATCTTGTACATGCAAAACAGGGTAAACACGATGATCCCTGCAATGCTGACTCCCTGCAAATGCTGAAACGCGAGCGACGGCAGGTGCGACGCGTTGCCGAGGGCAGTGCCGATGGCAAGGATATCCTGCTTGCTGTCCAATTTCGCAAGGAGGCTGCCGAGCGTGACCGGGAAATTGCTCAGGCTGACGTCCGTGGAAAGCCCCACCGAGACGATGAAGTCGATACTGCACTGCAAGAAAATGGCAGCTCCGAAGACGGCGACGATTTTGTGGAGCAGATGGGCGCGACTGTTCTTCCAGAGGATATCCCGGTTGATGATGCGTCCCTCCTTGATCCCGCAGCAGAGCATTGCGTGAACGAAATCGAGCGTATGGTAATACGCAATGCGCTGCCTGACGAGGTCCACAATTTCCAGAAACAGAAAGAGGCTGATTACCACGGCGATCCAGACGAGTTGCGAGAGCTGGCTGCGCAGGAATTCCTGCTCGATGAGTATGGTGAGGATAACATAACCGAGAAGGACCCCCACAATCTGGGGGACGGACCGGATGATGTTCAGTCCGAAGGAGGCCATGAGGTAGAGTACATGGTGCCTCGTCTCGAGAAAATGGAGGGCAACCCCGACACACCACCCCAGCAGCAGGGAGAGAACAACGACGAGAGAGCAAGCGATCAAGGTATTGACAAACGCCGTTTGCACGAGCAGAAACGCGGGCCGGTTCAAGAAGATCGCATCCCAGATACCAAGGGCAACGAGGCCGCCCAGCCAGACCGCAAACCAGACAATATCCTTTCTGCGGAGTATGCTCATCACTTGTTCTCGTATTTTCTGGATTCGTGATGGAACCATACATCCACCACGATCTCCGTGGCCTTCACGATGAGGAAAATCCCCACCACCACAGCCGCAGCGACATCGTACTGTTTGTAGAGTATGTTCTGCATCAGCTCGTAACCGAGGTGACCCTGGATGTTCAGGGCCATCTCGATAATGATCAGACCGGTGATAAGGAAGGATGCATGCTCCTTCAACGAGGGGAGGTACTGGTATCGGGCATTCACATAGATGTGTCGGAACACGTGCAAGGGAAAAAGACTCTTCGGACTCAACACAGCCCGATACGAGACACCATCGACGGCCCCCCATGTGTACGAAGAGTGTAAATTCTTGACGATCGCAGTTTGCACATATCCCTTGCGGCTCTCGGATGACAGAATCGTGAAGAACTTGTTCGCAGAGTTGATCAATAGTCCGTTGGAGACCACGCCGAGCACAATCATGAAGAGGTATGAATCGGTGTCGAAGCCGGTCCTCATTGAATATGCAATCACATACGCAGGTGCAAAGAGCACGCAATATGAGAGCCCCTTGATGAGGGCCTTTGGAGCCTTTGTAAGGAGGAAAATCGCTATGAAATAGTACGACGGACCGGGCGAATGATGTTTGAAGTGGTTGAACAACTCAAGGATGTACGATGTCCGCCGCTGTTTCACCTTCACGAAGCGGAGAATCGCCAGGCTTTGCGCGGCGCGATAGCTCAGTATCATCACCATCAGGTAGACGAGACTGAACTGCAAATACATAACACCAAGCCTCACGAGCTTCGCGCCGGAAAGCCCCCGGTCTTCGCTGCCGGTTTTGTATGCCTGATGTGTGAACTGTTCCTGATGGAAACTTTGGATCCCCTGTACGATCGAATCGTTCCGGTTCGGCGTGTTCGGGTGGAAAAGCGTGAGCGTTTCTTTGAAGAGGGCCCTGTGGAGTGGATCGCCGAAGTCGAGGAAGTCAAGCTGCAGGTAGGGTTCAATCGTTTTCATGTGGGCGGTCCGGCGGGACGTTTCCTTGTCCCCCAGGATCACTACAAGCATACCGAAGGCCGCGGTCACGAGGAGAATGCTGAGCGTATGCTCGATGAGTCGTGCTTTCATCGATTACCTTTGGCGGACATCGATCCTGCCCGGGACGTGTGTCACCAGTAGCCTGGCCCCCAGCACGATGTTCTCGATGTCGTTCACAAGGTAGAGGGTGCTTTGCTGGAAATCGGCAGCGGCCGGTGCCCCCACGAGCACGCCAGTGCGGGGCGTGTTTCTGTTGTTGGGTTTCGGTGTTGAAGTGTTCGAAGAGGCGCTCAAGAGTGCGGTTCACCTCAGCGATGCGGTCCCTGATTCTCTGAATGATACGAGCCGGTATCGATGCGCTGACGGCAGCGATGTCGCGGACTACCCTCCAATCTCGATTCTCCTTTGTTCCAGCAACGTCGATCCACCCGTACACATGGGGACCGCGTGCGGTCCGGCCGTACACGGAGTTCTTGTGACGGAAAACCCTGGCGATCTTCTCACCGGCCGGAAGGGTGCGCGCTGGAGCGTTAATGGGTGAGATCCGGAGGGTGGTGAGCACTACAACGGTATCGAGAAGTTCAGTCGCGGCAGTGAAGGTCTGCGTGATGCCCGGGTCACCGGAATGGACGAGATTTCCGCCCCCGTCCTTGCCAAGATAGAAGATCTCATCATTGATAGCCACGCGCATGCAACGGGTGAATCCATCCCCCAGAACATCGTCGGCGTTCAGAATTCTCATCGGGGTGAAAGGCATCAGCACCCCGCGCTCCCGCTCCGTTGCCTCCTGTTGGTACTTGTTGTAGAGAACAAGACGGTCCGGCTTCTCAACAACGAGGAAGTCCGATCCGCAGAACCCCTCACTGCGTGGCGCCAGAGAAATGATCGAGAGAACGCACAGGGTCCTGCACACGCGGTGGAGCGTCGGCTGCCTCACCTCTCGCTCCGCTCTCTCCATCGTTTGATTGTGGATAACTGGGAGGCAACGCCGTAGAGATCGATACTCGTTTGGTCGAACTGCGTGCTGAAGTATGCCAGCGACGGCAGAGAGAACATCCACACACCGAGGCACATTTCGTGCTCGAGCTCATCGATGCGACGTGCATACTCCTGCTTGTCACCAATCTGGCGCGTGGACATGAATGCGTAGACGTAGGTCAGAAGCTGGTTGATGTCGGTCCCCTCGACCGTGTTGCGCGAATCCAGCCTGAAGAAGTTCTTGTCCGCCTGGAACGAGTTCATGCTGACCGTCAGGTTCCCGGTTGCGTCCTGCTCGGTGAGTAGATTGATTTTGTATGTCTCCAGGTCGGGATCGCGCAAAAATACATTGTAGAGATCGAACAGGAAGTTGCTTCTGTATCCCGGCATGGCGACGAGGACTGCATCGTAGTCGCCACGTTTGAGGTCGTCGTTTGTCACGGCGAGGACCTTGACTTTGCCCCTCGTGACAGAAGGGTCGTTGAGGATATCGATCAGCTCGCTATACTCTTCGCGGAACCCATAATTCATGCAGGCTTTGATCCTCACGGTGTCCGGGAGGATGGCAAGATTGGGTGGAACCTCTCCCTGCACCGGCACAACGATTTCTTCCTCCACATAATACGTTGATGACGGGAAGATGCTGCGGTTGATATAGTCGGAGAAGTTGTCCCGGTTCCCCTTGTAGTCGGCAATGTGGCGCATCTGCTCCGACCCCACCTTGAAAAACCTGTCCACGACGGTCTTGCTGTTGATCAGGTTCCGAACCTCTTTGCGCTGCTCACGCGTCAGTCGTTGGACATTAAAGAACATAGCAAAGAACGTGTTGCTGATGTTGGATTTGTAGAAGTAGTCGCTCGTGTCTTCGAGGGTCGGCGAAAGGCTGCCGAACGGAGTTTCCAGAAGGACGTTGATCTTGCCGTTGTCAAGTTCCGTGGAGTAGGTACTGTTGTCGATGAAGGGGGAGAGGATGATGTTCGAAAGCTCCGCTCCGCCATCGGGGCTCTTGTAGTAGTTGGAGACTCCG
>JAERML010000317.1 GCA_016844425.1 Bacteroidota bacterium | reverse complement strand
CCTATGACTCGCCTAACGGACAACACGATTTGTGGAGCTGATCGGGATCGAACCGACGACCTCCTCGTTGCGAACGAGGCGCTCTCCCAGCTGAGCTACAGCCCCAGCTCATTTGCTCACTTCAATCCGGGAATCTTTCGGGCACAAATATAAAACATTCTCGATAGACAATCAATTGATCGTTCAAACCTGTGCAGCGGTCACGGTTGGACTTAGCCAATGTTTTGTCCAGTGAAGCAGTGACAATAAATTAGCACTCTCCACACTACCTTGACAAAAGCAGCCGGAATCGTTATTATTTAACACAAATTATCATGAATCCCTCGAGAGATGATCCAGAATGCCAGGTGAGTTAACAGACCGAGAGAGGACCGTTCTCCGGTACGTCATCCACGACTTTATCGAGACCGCAACACCGATAGGGTCACGATACATCTCCAAGAGACATGATGCTGCCCTTGGCCTAAGCTCAGCCAGCATTCGTAATGTTATGTCCGATTTGGAGTATATGGGGTATATTAATCATCCACACACTTCGGCGGGCCGCGTTCCCACAGATTTGGGGTACAGGTTCTATCTCGACAGCTTGATGCGGATTGAGCAACTTTCTGAAAAGGACCAACAGGCAATTCGCAAAAACCTTGATTCTGCTGAGGAAACCGATGCACTCTTAAGGGAATCGTCCAGAATCCTCGGGAGAATTTCGCACCAACTCTGTATTGTCACCCCACCGCATTTGAACAGCGGAACGTTTGAGAAAATGGAGCTGGTCCCCCTCACCGGGAACCGGATCATGGTGATCATCTCCATAAAGTCCGGATTGGTTCGGACCATCATGATGGAAGTAGCAAGTGAAATCCCTCGTGAGAGGCTTGAGGATCTGGGTCGTTTTTTGAATGAGCGGCTCAGCGGCTTGACGCTTGAGCAAATTCGGGGGAGCTTTGTCGAACGGGTAAATGATGCCCGGGACGAGGAAACCGGTCTAATCAGATTGTTCATTGATTCCGTGGACAAATTGTTCGTCGCCAACCGACCGGAGAAACTCCACATCGCCGGAACCGAGGGGATGCTGGATCAACCCGAGTTTCTGAACCCGAAAGAGTTCCGGAGTGTTATTGAGTTAATCAACAACGAAGAGATTATCATTCACGTCCTGGAAAAGAACGAGGCCCGACCGAATGAAATTCGTGTGACAATTGGAGAGGAAAACCAGGACGAAAAAATGAAACCATACAGCGTTATAACGTCTACGTACAATGTGGGCGACGTCGTTGGAACAATCGGCGTCATCGGCCCCACGAGGATGCACTATTCCCGGATGATTCCTCTCATTGATTATGTGGCAAGAACGATTTCAGAGATGTTCACCAATTCAACCAGAACCTGATGACTGAAGAACTGAAGAAAAGAATCTACACGAGGAACTTCAACCGACCGCGCAAACCGACACAGGGCAGGGGGGACAGGCGAAAGCAAACGAGGATGAATCCGGGATCGCCCAGCTCCGCCAGAAAATCGAAGAACTCCAAAAGCTCGCAGACACGTACAAAGACCAGTTCCTCCGAAAAGCAGCCGAGTTTGACAATTACAAGCGCCGAACGGAGTCGGAGTACATCAACGTTGTCCGCAATGCCAATGAGAGCCTCTTGATCTCTCTCATCCCGATCATCGAAGATCTTGTCCGTTCGTTGAAAGCAGGAAAAGACCAGAAGGACCCCGAAGGATTCTACAAGGGAGTGGAGTTGATTTTTCAGAAGTTGATGAAGGGATTAGAAGCCAGGGGGCTTGTTCCTTTCGAGTCAGTCGGGAAACCATTCGATGTCGAGTACCACGACGCCTTGCTGCAAGTACCGAGAAGCGACGTCCCTCCCCATACGGTGATCGAGGAGGTCGAACGAGGCTACAAACTGAACGAGAAGATCCTTCGTCATGCAAAGGTGATCGTCTCCAGTCCAGCGGATACACCGCCGGAACAGGAGAATGTCCCCGCGGACGGCAATACAGAGGGAGCTGAAACTGGCGCATGAGCAAACAGGAATACTATCACGTTCTAGGAGTTGACCGGAAGGCGACACAGGACGAAATCAAAAAGGCTTACAGAAAGCTCGCACTGCAGTACCACCCCGACCGAAATCCAAGCAACAAGGAAGCGGAAGAAAAATTCAAGCAGGCAGCCGAAGCATACGAGGTACTGGGTGACGCTGACAAGCGGAAGCGCTATGACCAATTCGGTCATGAAGGTTTGCGCGGCACCGACTTCCGGCAGTACACCGATCCGAACGACATCTTCAACACCTTCAGCGACATCTTCGGCGGCGGCTTTGGCGGGTCGATTTTTGATGATATGTTTGGCGGGGGAAGGCAGCGGCAACGGACGAGCAGTGGTACGCCAGGATCCGATCTGAAAATACGGCTCAAGCTGACGCTTGAGGAAATCGCTGCCGGTGTTGAGAAGAAACTCAAAATCAAAAAGTGGCACACGTGCGAGACATGCAATGGCAGTGGCGCGAAATCGGCCAAAGGTCGCGTTACCTGCCCGACGTGCAACGGGAGCGGTGAGCTCCGCCAGGTATCGCGCTCGGTCTTTGGACAGTTCGTCAACATCACGAGCTGCAACACCTGCGGTGGTGAAGGAAAAATCATACAGGACAAGTGCACCACCTGTCACGGCGAAGGCCGCATTCAAGGGGAACAGGTCATCTCGGTCACCGTCCCGGCGGGTGTCAGTGAAGGGAATTACATTCCGCTGCGTGGTCAAGGCAATGCCGGACAGCGCGGCGGTCCTCCGGGAGACATCATCGTTGTTATCGAGGAGGAACCGCACCCTATCCTGACGCGCAACAGTGACGATGTCATTTTGGACCTGCTCATCAGTTTTCCCGAAGCGGCACTCGGGGCCGACGTTGAAGTCCCGACGCTCACCGGTCGGGCCAAGTTGAAGATCGAGCCGGGGACACAATCGGGACGCATTCTTCGAATGCGGGAGAAGGGAATCCCCCACTTGAACAGTTACGGCCGCGGGGACCAACTCGTTCGGGTCAACGTGTGGGTGCCCACGTCTTTGAATTCCCAGGAGCGGGCGACACTGAAGAACCTCGCAAACTCAGCAAACATTAATCCAAAAGACGGGGACAAGTCCGCAAATTCGGACAAGAGTTTCTTCGAGCGGATGAAGAGTGCGTTCTCTTGATCGTTCGCGGTAACTGAACGCAGTTGTTCCTTGAGCAGATAATTGTTGGAAAATTCCCGGGGGCGTCGATGCGCTTCTTCACGTCACTGCAACAGACATTCGGTTTTACGCGTAGCGAGATTCGTGTAATTCTCTTTCTCTCGGTGACCTTCCTGATCGGCCTCGGCATCCGGTGGTACAATCAGTCCACTTCCCGCGCCGGCGCACCCACCGGTCAGTTCGACTATTCCCGATCCGATAGCATCTTCCTCGAACGGTCAAAAAAGCTTGCCGCATTGTCCAACCCGACACCAAAGGCCGTTCCACGTGCCGACCGCAACAACAAAGGCCTACGTAAGACCTCCAGCCTCCAGCACCTTGCCTCCGTCAAGTATCAACATCAACACAGCAACGAAGGACCAGCTCATGCAGCTCCCAGGGATCGGCGAAAGTTATGCCGAGAGGATCATTCTCTACCGGGAAGATTATGGATCATATACCTCCGTTGACGACCTTACGAACGTGAAGGGCATCGGTAAGAAGACGCTCGAACGGATCAGGCCATTTCTTACAGTCAAGTAGTCGCGTTCCTTTCTTGACTAACTCTTCCCTTTTGTGCATATTACCGGCGATTCAAAGACAGCACTCCTCTTTCTCACCTATATCTTCTGAACTCTTTCACGAGGTGCCTTCAGATGGCCGCAAAGGAAACAGTTCTCGGTCTCAGTCTCAGCGATAAAAGTGTGCAGGCCGTCGAGATCGAGCAGGACGGGCCTTCCAATACACTGCTTGCAATCGATGAATGGGAGAACACGCTTCCAACGAGCGCGGGACATAACGGACAGGGCACAACCAGGTTTATCGAGTACCTGACGGCGTTCATGAAAGTCAACCGCTCACGGTCTCGCAAAGTCTCTGTCTCTCTCGACACAGCGGATATGTTCCTCAATTCGATCCCCATGGATGACGGGCTCTCGCGCATTCAGATCAATGAGCATATCAACTGGGAACTAAGCCAATTTTTCCCGGAACTCTCATCCAAGGAGTTTGTCACGGATGTACATGTTCTGACGCAGCGTCCTGCGGATGGATGGAATGAGGTCCTGAGCGTTTCCGTCCAGCGCCACGATGTATATCTCGTGCAACAAGCAGTCCAACAAATGGGGCTGACGCTTCACGTCCTCGATGTGGACCACTTCAGTGCTGACACTGCGCTTCGGGTCAATTATCCTGACACGAACAGAAAGTACCTCGCCCTCGTCGGTGTGAAAGAGAATCGTCTCGATGTCAGTTTGATTAAGAACGGTAACATGGAATCGTACAGTTATTCCGTGGTACAATCGAACAAGGAGATTGTTGAGCAGATCGGCCTGCTGTCACGTGAGACCAAAGGTATCTACTCGATCACGGTGTACGGTCCTTTTCTCGACAAAGACCTCCTCGTCCAAATCCGCCGGGGATCCTCGCTTCTGGTCGAGGCGCTGAACCCTCTTCGTCACGTAAAAGTGTCCGATTCCCTGCGTCTCGCTGACCACCTCTCTGTACCTTCCTACCGGTTCGCATCGGCCGTTGGTGTCGCCTTGCGGCGGGACTAACCCATGCGGGTAATTACCGGCCTGTACAAAGGAAGGACCATTAAGACGGTGGACGATTTGTCGGTCCGACCTGCCACTGACCGCGTCAAACAGTCGATTTTCAACATGCTTATGAACCGCCTCGATCTCGAAGGTGCTCACGTTCTGGATCTGTTCGCCGGAAGCGGCAACCTCGGCATCGAAGCTTTGAGCCGGGGGGCTGCCCACGTCACTTTTGTTGAGAGCAATGAGGGAGCAGCTGAGTGCATCGAGCGAAACATCGATACCCTGGGATGCGAAGAAGCAGCAACGATCCTGGAAATGGATGCGATACGGTACATCGGGAATGGAGGCGGACCGTTCGATCTAATTTTCGCCGATCCACCGTATGCATTTGAAGAAACGGTGGAGATCCCGGGGCTTGTATTCGGAAAGGCCTTGCTGCAGAAACACGGGTACCTCTTAATCGAACATGCATCGAACCTTCACTTCATCAGCACGGCCCAGTATCACGTGGGACCGGAGAAAAAGTTTGGCCAGACCATGGTGACGTTTTTCCGACACCCCCGACCCGAGGAACCAGTCTCATGACGAAGCGCATTGCCGTGTACCCGGGCACCTTGTTTGACAAAATCATCGTGCTGGTTGCGCGTAACTCGTCAAAGGCCCCTCTCTTTTCTGGGGAAGAACGGGTGACAATGATCAGAGAGGTGTTCAGAAAGAATATACGCGTCACGGTGGATATCTTCGACGGACTCCTCGTAGAGTATGTTGTCCGGAAAAAGGCAACTGCGATCATTCGCGGCCTGCGCGCTGTTTCCGATTTCGAGTTTGAGTTCCAGATGGCCCTGACCAATCGCAAGATGAACAGTACCATCGATACGGTGTTCCTGGTTCCTGACGAGCGCTTCACATATCTCAACTCGTCGATTGTGCGAGAGATTGCCCGACTCGGAGGTGATGTGTCGGATTTCGTTCCCGCAAGTGTGCGGCGACGTCTCATTGCAAAAGTAAAGTCTCTTTCAAGGCGGTAACTGTTCTTTCATGCTGACGTTATCACGCAAGATTCAACGGGGAGAAGAATCCCAGACGCTCGCTATTGCCGCAAAGGCAAAGCGCATGAAGGACTCCGGCGTCGATGTGGTGAGCCTGACAGCCGGCGAGCCGGATTTCCCAACCCCGCGTCATGTGAAAGAAGCGGCTATCAAAGCCATCGAAGCAAATTTCACAAAGTACACCGCCAACCAGGGTTCCCCCGATCTCATTCAAGCCATCATCAGGAAGTTCGCTCTCGACAACGATCTCCACTTCGAACCCGATCAGATCCTCGTCTCCAACGGAGCCAAGCAGTCCATTTACGGCGCACTGCAGGCCGTCTGCAACAAAGGAGACGAGGTGGTCATTATCAGTCCGTACTGGGTGAGTTACCCCGAGATGGTGAAGCTGGTGGACGCCGTCCCTGTCGTTGTGAGGACCACACTCGAACACCAGTTCCAACCGGATCCACGCAGCATCCGGCGGGCCATCTCCCCGAAAACCAAAGCCCTGATTCTCAATTCTCCCAACAACCCCACGGGCGCCGTCTACAGCCGCAGTCTGCTCGAGGATATTGCATCGATCGTTCATGAGACTGGCATCTTCGTCATCAGCGACGAGATCTACGAGAAAGTAATCTACGATGGCCACCGGCACTTCAGTATAGGTGCGGTGAAGAAAGTGAAAGACCATGTCATCACAGTCAACGGCGTCTCCAAGGCATTCTCGATGACCGGCTGGCGCATCGGGTACATGGGGGGACCACCCGCAGTCCTGGAAGCTGCGGCAAAGTTTCAAAGTCAGCTCACTTCCAACGCCAACTCGATTGCACAAAAAGCGACCGTGGCCGCATTAAGCGGCTCAACCAATGACCTCGATGCGATGGTGGCTGAGTTTGACCGGCGGAGGGAATATGTTGTCAAGTCTCTCTCTGCAATGCACGATGTGGACGTGGCCATACCTGTAGGAGCGTTCTATGCCTTCTTTGGGGTGGAGAAGTTCTACGGAAGGAAATTCAAAGAGCAACGCGTTATTAATTCGGATGGACTTGCGCAATACCTCCTCGAACATTGCCACGTCGGTGCTATGCCTGGTTCGGCGTTTGGGGATGACCGTTGCCTGCGGATTTCCTATGCGTGCTCAATGTCCGAACTCGAGCGGGGGATGAAGAAGTTGAAAGCAGGATTGGAAGGACTGAATCGTTAACCGTACGTGACCCCCCTGGTCCGTTTTTGTTCCGAAAGGATTTGAATGCCAACGTACGAATACCAATGCAAGAACTGCGGCTTTGAGCTGGAAGAACTTCAGTCTATGAAAGAGCCTCCCCTGGTCCGCTGTCCCAACTGCAAGACGGACAGTCTTGCGCGTATCATGAGCTCGGGCTCCGGACTCATCTTCAAAGGCTCCGGGTTCTACCTGACGGACTACAAGAAGTCGGATAAGAAGGAAGCGCCCAAGACCAAGAAGAAGGAGGAGACGAAGTCCGATTCTTCAGCCTCCCCTCCATCCCCCGAAAGCAAGTCATCCGAAAGCAAACCTTCCGGCGACAGTGCCCCGCCGCCCGCAAAAAAGGAGTAGCCTCCCCCATCTGCGTCCTACTAACATCGGTAACTGCTTGTTTCTCTGCTTCCCTCTGTGTAACTTTCGAGTGAAGTGCTGAAGATATTTCCACCGGCACTCCTGCCGTACGTCTCACCCGTTCTTTTCTGATCGATCAATAATCAACAACAATTTTCTTTCCCTGAGGAAATTGAGGTCCGCATTCCATGAGCATTAGTCAACTTGCAAGAGCCATTCCTCC
>JAERML010000093.1 GCA_016844425.1 Bacteroidota bacterium | reverse complement strand
CCTGCGATTGATGTGTTTGTCGATGCGGAGGACGGGATTACGTCAGAGACTTGCTCGAAACTGAGCCGCGACATCGAGTCTGCGATTGACCTTCAGGCTACGATCAGGGGGCCTTACACGCTGACAGTCTCTTCCCCGGGAATCGCACGTCCTTTGAAGTTTCCCTGGCAGTACCGAAAGCACATTGGTCGTCTGCTCGAAGTGAAAATGCGGTCTGAGAGTGGTGTCCGTGGAAAATCGGGAAAGCTCTTGAGTGTGGATGAAAAGGGTGTCGCTCTTGAACAGATCAAGAAGGGCGAGCAGGTTCACATAGACTTTGCGGAAATTGTGGAAGCGAAGGTGAAAGCCCCCTGGTAATGAAACTGGTGCAACTGATTATTTTAATGCGGAGGTAGTAATGAATTCGGAGATTGTCGAATCATTCTCACAAATGGTTCGGGAAAAAGGAATCGACAAGGATATCCTAACGGGCATAGTTGAAGACGTCTTCTCGATGATGGTACGAAAAAAATACGGGCAGGATGCCAAGTTCGACGTTGTGGTGAACATGGATAAGGGGGATATTGAGATCTTCCTTGAGCGAGAGGTTGTGGAGACCGTCGAGAACCCCACGACGCAGATCGATGTCAAGACCGCAGGGGAGTTGTCCGGTGAAGACCTCGAGGTCGGAGAGGACTATGTCGAGGTTATCCCGCTCGTTGCGTTCGGCCGTCGGCTGGTGGTGAGTGCAAAACAGAATTTGAACCAGCGAATCAAGGAAATTGAGCGTGAGCTGATCTACAACGAATACAGCAACGCCATCGGTGACATCGTCGTTGGAGAAATTTATCAGATCCGTCGGAACGAAATCCTGATCAACCATAACCGGAACGAACTCCTCCTCCCGAAGAGCGAACAGATTCTCAAGGAACGGTACAAGAAGGGGGATACCATCCGTGCGATCATCAAGGAAGTGCGGAAGAACTCCGGCAACCCGGTGGTGATTGTTTCCCGGGCCGACTCGAAGTTCCTTTCCAAGCTGTTTGAGATGGAGATTCCAGAGATTTATGACGGCATCATCGAGATCAAACAAATTGCGCGGGAACCCGGTGATCGTGCAAAGGTGGCAGTGGAATCGCACGACGATCGCATCGATGCGGTCGGCGCATGTGTTGGCATGAAGGGGGTTCGCATCCATACCATCGTGCGTGAACTGAATAACGAGAACATCGACGTCATCAACTACAGTGAACAACCGGAGATCTTCATCCAGCGCTCGTTGTCCCCGGCAAAGCTCAAGAGCCTGCAGCTTGATAAGGAAAAGAAGACAGCGAATGTCCTCGTTGCGGCTGACCAGGTGTCGCTTGCCATCGGACGCAATGGCCAGAATATCCGGCTTGCCTCCAAGTTGACCGGGTACGAAATCAACCTGATCAAGGAGGGCGCCGATGAGGATGAGTATGACATCGAGCTGGTTGATTTCAAGGAAGAACTTGGCGAAGAGCTGTACCTGAAGCTTATCGGGGCCGGGATGGAGACGGCAAATGATGTGATCAATGCCAAGCTCGATACACTGCTTGAGATCGAAGGATTGGATGAGAACAAGATCAAAGAGATCCGTGAAATGATGAAGCGTGACCTTGAAGAGGCCGAAGTAGAGGATGAAGATGAGGAGGACGAGGAAGAAGACGAGGTAGAGGAGGCAGAGGAAACGGATGCAGCGAAGGCAGAGGCACCAGAAGCTCCGGCAACTGCAGAGGAGCAGAATCCCCCTGAGGGCGAGCAGCCTTCCGAAGAAGGGAAGACTGTAGGGAAGGAATAACCTCGCGGAAACGCTGCGAGACTGATCCCAAGTAAAGGAATCGCATGGCTGAAACGGTAGAGAAAAAGAAGAAAATTTACAAACTTGCCACTGAGTTGAATCTCTCCCATGAAACGCTCATTGAGTTTCTTCGGAAGAAGGGGCATGAAGTAAAGAGCCACATGTCATCTGTTGATGATGACATGATGCGGGACGTCCTCGTCCATTTCAAGAAGGAAAAGGACGTCGCTGAGAAACATCAGCGAAAGATCCAGGAAATCCGTGAGAGCAAGAAGAGGGTGGAGAAAAAGGTCGAGGAACAGCTTGTGGAGCAGGTTGCCCATGCAGTGACAGTGCATGATGTGGAACGAGGCGACAACAAATCCGTTGTAAAGGTGCTTCTTCCGGCTACCGAACCCCAGCCCGAAGTCGAGGTTGCGACTGCGGAGGAGCCTGAGGAACAAACTGTGGAAGCAGCCGCTCCCCCTTCGGTGGAAGAGCCGATCGCAGAACCGGCCACCAAGCAGAAAACGGGCGAACACATTTCACCCCTGGAAAAGGAACGTCGTTCGAAAGTCGGCCTGACTATCAAGGGGAAAATGGATCTCTCCCCGAAGAAGAAACTTGCTGTGCGGGGAGCAGAAACGAAGGGCCCAACGGTGGTTCCCTTACCAGAGACTGAGGAGGCCCACAAGAAGAAAAAGAAAAAGAAAAAGGTCAGGGATGATGTTCCCGAGACCAAGGCGGTGGAGGTCGATGATCTCGATCGGAAGAAGAAAAAGAAGAAAAAACTCAGACATAAGGAGATCGACCAGGCCGAGGTGAAGGATGCCATCCGGCGAACGTTCGCCGCCATGGATGACACCAGCGTGGGGGGCCGCGCGGTCCTGAAGAAGCGAAAACGAAAGGAGCGTGAGGAGGAGGAAGTCCGTTTGCAGGAAGAGGCCCAGCGTGAAGAGGGGATCCTTCGTGTGACGGAGTTTCTTTCTGTGAACGACCTTGCCAATTTGATGAGAGTCGATGTTTCAGACGTCATCAAGAAGTGTATGGAGCTTGGCATGATGGTGTCTATCAACCAGCGGCTCGATAAGGATACCATCACCCTGGTAGCTGATGAATTCGGATTCCAGATCAGCTTCTATACTGAGGTTGCAGAAGAAGATGTCCTCAAGGATGAGGCGGACCCACCAGAAACGCTTGTCCGTCGTCCGCCGGTTGTCACGATTATGGGACACGTGGACCATGGCAAGACTTCATTGCTGGACTACATCCGGCGTGCGAATGTGGTGGCAGGAGAGTCTGGTGGAATCACCCAGCACATCGGTGCTTACGAGGTGACCACAGCCAGCGGCAGCAAGATTACATTCCTCGATACACCGGGTCATGAGGCATTTACTGCCATGCGTGCGCGTGGCGCGCAGATTACAGACATCGTTGTCCTTGTTGTTGCTGCCGATGACAGTGTGATGCCCCAGACCCTTGAAGCGATCAGCCACGCACAGGCGGCCGGCGTCCCAATCATCATTGCTATCAACAAGATGGACAAGCAGGATGCCAACCCGGATAGAATACGCCAGCAGCTTTCGGAAAAGAACATCCTTGTGGAGGAATGGGGCGGTAAGTATCAATCCGTGGAACTCTCCGCCCGCACAGGAAAGAATGTCGATGTCCTCCTCGAGAAGATTGCGCTCGAAGCGGAAGTGCTCGACCTGAAGGCAAACCCGAACCGCCTCGCCCACGGGACAGTTGTGGAAGCACAACTCGACAAGGGGAAAGGCATCACCGCGACCGTTCTCGTGCAGAAGGGGACGCTGCGTATTGGCGACCCGTTCATTGCCGGGATCTACAGCGGGAAGGTCCGCGCGATGTACGACGAGCGTGGCAACCGCGTGGAAGCCGGCGGCCCCTCCACTCCGGTGCAGTTGACAGGTCTCGATGGTTTCCCGCAGGCCGGCGACCTGTTTATCGTAATGAAGTCCGATCGTGAGGCACGTGAGATCAGTCTGAAACGGCAGCAGTTGAAGCGAGAGCAGGATTTCCGCCAGGTGCGTCTCACTACACTGGACGACATCTCGCAGCAGATCAAGGAAGGACAGGTGAAAGAGCTGGCCGTCATCGTGAAGGGCGACGTGGATGGCTCTGTGGAAGCCCTCTCCGATTCGCTGATGAAAATCAGCCACAAAGAGGTGAAGCTGAACGTCATCCACAGCGGTGTCGGCATGATCTCCGAGTCGGACATCATCCTTGCCGCAGCATCGGGCGCCGTGATCATCGGATTCCGCGTTCGTCCGAACCTGAACGCACGCCGGCTGGCCGAAAAAGAGAAGGTGGATATCCGGACCTACAACATCATCTACGACGCCATCAACGACATCCACAACGCACTCGAAGGTCTGCTCGCCCCGGAGAAGAAGGAAGAAATCGTCGCGACGGTCGAAGTACGTGAAGTCTTCAAGGTCCCGAAGGTGGGGAACATCGCCGGTTGCCATGTCCAGGACGGCAAGATCATGCGCAGCAATCGTGTCCGGCTCATCCGTGATGGCCTCCAGGTATTTGAGGGGACAATCAGTTCGTTGAAGCGGTTCAAGGATGACGTCCGGGAGGTGGAATCCGGCTTCGAATGCGGTATCGGACTGGAGAACTTCAACGACATCAAGGTTGGCGACACCATTGAAGCATTCAAGATCGTGGAATCGAAGCGCAAGCTCTAGGGCGCAGAAGGGCTGACGGAGATGTCTATTCGCACTGAGCGGGTTGCCTCGCTCATCAAGGAAGAAATCGGGGCGATCCTGATCCGGGAATACAACGATCCTGCATACGGCTTCATCACGGTGGTGGATGTGAAGATGACTCCCGATCTGAAGATTGCAAAAGTTGCGTTCAGCGTTTTTGGCGGCGATAACGTACGCGCAAAGGCTATGAAGATGCTGGAAGGCGAGAAACAGAACATCCGCAGTCTCGTTGCATCTCATGTGCGTTTGAAGTTCACACCATCGCTTCAGTTTTATCTGGACGATACACTGGACCGGGTGGACCGGATTAATCAGCTGATCAACAAGATCCACGAACATGATTACAAGCCAACAGATGACGGACAGTAGTACGGCGCAACTCCGCGAAGGCGAAGTGATTCTCCTGTGCAAGCCGAAGGGATGGACCTCGTTCGATGTTGTGAACAAGGTCAGGCGTCTTTTCCACTGCAAGGCCGGACACGCAGGGACGCTCGATCCAATGGCGACCGGACTGCTCATTGTCTGTACCGGGAAAAAAACAAAGGAAATGGTGGCGTTTCTGGGGCTGGAAAAGGAATATCGCGCAACAATGATTCTCGGTGCGAGAACGGAAAGCTACGACGCAGAATCGCCGGTGGTTGAGCGATGCAGTACCGATGACGTCACGGAGGCGATGGTTCTGAATGCTCTTCAATCGTTTGTGGGTCCACAGACGCAACTTCCACCGATGTGGTCGGCGGCCAAGGTGGGAGGGAAGCGTCTTTACACGTATGCCCGTAAAGGGACGGAGGTTGAACGACGACCACGAGAGATTGTCATCAAGTCCATCACCCCGGAGTCTGTCAACATTCCGGAAGTGCGTTTCACGTTAGTGGTCTCGAAGGGAACATATGTCCGCACATTGGTGGATGATATCGGGAGACAGCTTGGGTGTGGTGCCTATCTGTCCTCGCTTGAGCGTACCCGCATAGGTGAGTTTCACCTGGACGATGCTGTATCCCTCGAAGCACTGATCGAGCATCGGTTCAACGAAGCCAAGTCTTCGCCATGAAGGTTGTCAGATCACTCGGAGAGATACGACAAGATTCGAGGTCCGTGGTCACAGTGGGAACGTTTGACGGCGTCCATCTCGCACATCAAGAAATCATCCGTGACGTTGTGAACCGGGCGAGACTGAACGAGGGTCGCAGCGTTGTCATCACGTTCGAGCCGCACCCGAAGGAAGTGGTTGGGGCGTCAGGGAGACAAGTGCAATTGCTATCCACGGTTGAAGAACGGACAGAGCTGCTGGCGAAGTTGAATCCGGATGTGTTGTTCATCATTCACTTCACATGGGAGTTCTCCCGTCTGACTTCACGTGAGTTTTATCAGACGTATGTGGTGAACGGCATCGGGGTTGGCGAAGTGGTCGTGGGGTATGATCACACATTCGGGCGGGACCGTGAGGCGGGGATAGAAGAGCTGGTGAAGATGGGCCAGGAATTCAATTTCTCTGTCTCTGCCGTTCATCCGTTCCGTGTCGAAGGCCAGGTCGTCAGTAGTACGGAAATCAGGTCGTCAGTAGTACGGAAATCCGGAACGCCTTGCTTGCAGGCAATCTAATGTGGGCAGAGAGCTATCTCGGTCACCGATATGGACTAAGTGGCAGAGTGGTGCCCGGTGACGGAAGGGGACGCACCATAGGATACCCCACGGCGAACATCAAACCCCTCTCCGAGAAAAAGATAGTCCCGGCTCGGGGGGTCTACGTGGTGGGTGCGGAATGCAGAGGGAAGCAGTATATCGGTATGATGAACATCGGTGTCCGCCCGACAGTGACTGAGGGAACCGTTCAGACTTTGGAAGTGCATCTCTATGAGCAAAAGTTCTCATCGGTGGAGGAGTTGATCAGGCAGCTCGGCAAAGACAAGGAAGAGTCCCTCCAGTTCATGGCCGAGCATGGTAAGAGAAAGTTCAATAACATCTAACACGTTTCAAGAAGGAGCAGGACAATGGCATTGACCAAGCAGTTGAAAGCGGATGTCGTCAAGAAATTCGGGAACAACCCGACCGATACGGGAAAACCTGAGGTACAGATTGCACTCCTCACGGCCCGTATCAACGACCTGACGCCCCACTTCGACAAGTTCAAGAAGGACAACCACTCGCGAGTCGGTCTTCTCCGCATGGTTGGAAAGCGTCGCCGGCTTTTGGATTACCTTCAGGAGAAGGACGTCGAGCGCTACAGGAAAATCATCGCAGATCTCAACATACGTAAGTAATCAGGCATGACGCCGTGCCATTCGGGCAGGGCGTTCGATGCGTTGCAGTCAGTCTAACGGAAAGCAAAAGCCATGAAAGTAACGAAAGAAATGCTGGTCGGGGGGAAGGTCTTCTCTCTGGAGACCGGTCGGTTCGCCAAACAGGCGGATGGTGCGGTGATGGCGCGATTCGGAGATACAATGGTTCTCGCGACGGTCGTTGCGGCAAAACAAGCTAAGGAAGGTCTGGACTACTTCCCATTGCAGGTGGAGTACCGCGATAAGGCGGCGTCGGCTGGCAAGATTCCCGGCGGTTTCTTCAAACGGGAAGCGCGTCCATCGGAAAAGGAAATTCTCTCCTCCCGCTTGATCGACAGACCGATCAGGCCGATGTTCCCGGATTGGTTTAAGTGTGAGACGCAGGTAATCGTGACAGTCTATTCCTCCGACCAGGAGCACGACGGCGATGTTCTTGGCGCCGTAGCGGCCTCGGCTGCGCTGGCCATCTCCGACATTCCCTTTGAAGGGCCAATTGCGGAAGTCCGCGTGGGACGCATTGATGGCCAGTTCGTCATCAACCCCACTTTTTCCCAGCTCCAAAAGAGCGACCTGGATGTTACGGTCGCAGGGACCGAAGACTCGATCGTCATGGTGGAAGGAGAGTCGAAGGAGATCTCAGAAAAGGACATGGTCGGTGCATTAGAATATGCGCAAGGGTTCATCAAGCAGATGTGTGCTTTGCAGCTTGAGTTGGCACGTGAATGCGCCCGCGCGAAACGCCAGGCAACACCTGTGGAATCGAGGGACGCAATTGTCTCCGATGTCAAGGCGCAGGTGGGTGACAAGCTGAAGACGCTTGCACAAACTCCGATGCTGAAGGAGGAACGGGCAAGCAAGACCGGTGCAATCTATGAGGAAGTGAGCAGGGCCCTTTCGGAGAAATACCCCGAACAGGAGAAGGTCATCCATGAAATTCTCCACGACATTGAGTATGTGGAAATGCGTGAGATGATCCTGACCAATGGGAAGCGTCTCGATGGCCGCGGGCTGACGGATATCCGCCCCATCACCATCGAGATCGGTGTTTTGCCCCGGACGCACGGTTCGGCCCTTTTCCAAAGGGGTGAGACTCAGAGCTTAACCACTCTTACGCTTGGCACGAAACTCGACGAGCAGATCATCGATGGTTTGCTTCCCGATTCTACCAAGCGCTTCATGTTGCATTACAATTTCCCGCCCTTCTCGGTCGGTGAAGTCGGCCGTCTCGGAACCACCGGACGCCGGGAGATCGGACACGGCAACCTCGCCGAGCGATCGATCGAGGTGATGATGCCGCCGGAGAGCGAGTTTCCGTACACCGTCCGTATCGTTTCTGATATCCTTGAATCCAACGGCTCATCTTCGATGGCAACGGTCTGCGCTGCCTCGCTTGCGCTGCTCGATGGGGGGGCGCCTCTGAGAAAGCCCGTAGCTGGCATTGCCATGGGTCTCGTGAAGGAGAGTGACAGGGTGGCCATACTCAGCGACATTCTCGGCAACGAGGATCATCTGGGGGATATGGACTTCAAGGTGGCGGGAACGGCCGATGGTATTACTGCATTCCAGATGGACATCAAGATTCGCGGGATCTCGCTCGAGATCATGAGAAAGGCGCTGGAGCAGGCACGCAGTGGTAGGATGCACATCCTCGGCAAGATGGCCGAGGTCATCTCCACGCCTCGCAGCGATCTCTCAACCTACGCACCACGTCTCACGACCATGAAAATCCCTATCGACATGATCGGTGCGCTGATCGGGCCGGGTGGCAAGAACATCCGTCAGATCGTGAAGGACAGCGGCGCCGAGGTGAACATCGAAGACGACGGAACGGTTGTCGTTGCTGCAACCTCGAAGGAATCCGCCGACAAGGCCATCTATGCCATCAACCGGATTGCCGAAGTGCCTGAGGTGGGGAAGGTGTACCATTCCGTTGTGAAGAAGGTGACCGACTTCGGTGCGTTCGTGGAGTTCCTCCCCGGCAAGGAAGGACTCGTCCACGTCTCCCAGCTCGACACGAAGCGCGTCAACAAGCCGTCCGATGTTGTAAAGGTCGGCGATGAGTTCGACGTGAAGATCATCGAGAAGGACGACCAGGGGCGCTACAAACTAAGCCGCAAGGCGCTGATGAAAGCCGAAGCTCATCACGAGGCGAAGCCGGTAGAG
>JAERML010000092.1 GCA_016844425.1 Bacteroidota bacterium | reverse complement strand
ATTGATAAGCTGTTTGCGGCAGGGATCATCCCGGGAATACTCCTTGTGGTTCTCCTTGCGGTGTATGCCATCCTCCAGGGGAAAAGGCTGCGTGTGCCGAAAACCCCGTTCACATGGTCGAGCGTATTCACCACGACGCGTGTGGCTGCCTGGGAAATTCCGCTCCCGGTTCTGATTATCGGCGGCATCTACGGTGGCATTTTCACTGCAACCGAGGCCGCGGCGGTGACTGCGTTCTATGTTCTGGTGGTGGAAGTGTTCATCCACAAGGACCTCAACCTCTTCAAAGATATTCCGCGGGTCATGAAGGATAGCATGCTGCTCGTCGGTGCCATCCTGATGATCATCGGGGCGGCGATGGGGTTGACAAACTACCTGGTCGATGAAGAGGTACCGATGAAACTCTTCGAGCTGACACGGACGTTCATCTCCAGCCCAATAGCATTCCTCATCGTGTTGAACATCTTCCTCATCATTGTTGGAATGATGATGGACATCTTCTCCGCGATCATTGTGGTGGTCCCCCTGATCCTTCCGATCGCGACGGCGTACAACATCGAGCCGGTCCATCTTGGCATTATCTTCCTCACCAACCTTGAGATCGGTTATCTCACGCCTCCTGTCGGGCTCAACCTCTTCATCTCCAGTATCCGTTTTCAGAAGCCGGTCTTCACGGTTGTTCGGGGCACGCTTCCGTATATCGGGATTCTGTTGGCGGCACTCATCGTCATTACATATGTTCCGGATCTGAGTCTCTGGCTGGTGAATGCCATGGGGATTCAATAGGTACCTTTACCGTCCGGACGCCTGAGTCTCCTTTTCCTCTCAAAACTCATGGTCATCCCGCTTACTCCCACAGAACGCATACTCCATCTGTTGCACCTGCTGCCCGTGCCTGTCATGGATTCATTCGCGGGAGTGTTGTTCGGTCGAGCGCTTGCCATTGCCGTACGCCGCGGAATGTTCGACGCGGTCGCCGTCAAGGCATTGTCAGCACCTGAGCTTTGCGCAGAAACGGGATTGAACGAAGAAGGAGTGACGCTGCTTGCTGAAGCGTTCGTGGTGGGAGGATACTTGCTCCGAAAGGAGAACAAATACATCGCAAGTGCGGAAGCAAAGAAGTGGCTGGTCAAAGACTCCCCATTCTATCTTGGCAACTTCGTCCGGTATGTCGAAACGCTTCATGAACGATGGCAATCGCTGGAGTATTCCCTGGAACACGGCAAACCCGGGCAGCCGTACTATGCGGAATTCACACGAGCCGACTGGGAAGTCTACGTCCACGGCATGCAAGACCTTGCCCGCCTCATTGCGGCCAAAGTAGTTCCTCGAATAACGCTTGCTCACGGCTCGCGCAGACTCCTGGACCTTGGAGGTTCCCACGGTCTCTATAGCATAAATTGCTGCCAACGCTATGACCAGTTGGGGGCAATCATTGTGGATTTTCCGGAAGCGCTGCAACACACTGCACGAATTGTCCGGCAGCACGAAATGGAAGGACGGATCTCGTTGCTCGGTGGAGACTTCCGAACCATGATTCTTCCGGGCAACCTCGACGCGGCACTGATGTTCAATATCATTCATGGCCTCACGGAAGAGGAGAATAGAATGCTCATCTCCCGCGTTCTCAACGGCCTGCGCCCTGGAGGGAAACTCTATATTCTCGATCAGATGAGGGAGTCCCGCAACCGGTCCCGGCTTAAGCAGCTCATTCCTTTGATGGTCGGGCTCAATCTTCTGAATGAAGTCGGCGGGACGAGTTACGGGTTTGAGGATGTGGCCAGGTGGTGTGCGCAAGCCCGGTCTGTGCGGCGGTTGAGACTGCGCCTTCCCGGGGTGACCCTCGTCGAGGTGGTGATGTAGCAACCTGTTGTCACCGGATTTCCAACTGTTGTTCGATTATCGTTGAACCCGCCTTAAGCCGGACCAGGTAGGTACCCCGTGTCACTCCCTCCCCCAATGCAACAATGTATGTCCCTCCCTGTTGGATCTCTCGAGCATACGTTGCTGCCAATCCTTCGCTTGAGTCGCTGCGTGTGCGGAGCAGTTCGAGCGAAACAAACATCCTGTCGGCGAGCTTGTATGCAATCAACGTCCCTCCGCGGTCTGTCTGAGAAACTGATGCCGACAGACTGGTGAAGTTCGAGAGCTTGCCGCTTAACTCCACCATTTCTCTAATAACAGCAGTCCCGGTATTGGATGGTGAACTTTCGTTGTTTCCTTTGTCAAACGCAGTTACGGCATAGTAGTAGCGCACAGCGCCGGGAGATTTGAGAGTATCCACAAAGTAGTTGAGTGATGAAGACGTGATCGCTGTGATGCTTGCCGGATCGTCCACGGCGATCTTTGGCGAGGGCGAGCGGTAAATGTTGTAGAAGCGGGCTGTGTCGTGATCTCTTGCCGGAGGTGGCGGCGTCCATTCCAGATGGAACACCCCGGGAGCGATCTCCGCGACCGCAAGATTTTGTGGCTGGAGCGGGGGAATGGGATCCTTCCACGGCATCGGTGGGATGTTCGCGGGCGCAGCATACCGTCCTTGAAGTACGTTGAAGTCTTTGATATTTTCGTAGCGAAAGAATGCTTGTCCATCAAGTCCAACCGTTCGGACGGTATCGATCTCCTCGGGTATCTCTTCGAGTACTTCGGGTTTGTAGGCCCCAATGCCTGCGTACACGTGCCGCCCCGTGGTGCTCGTCCTCCATTGTCTCGCCAGCTCAGCGAAATCCGGGTCGTCTTTGGATTCGCCGAGGTTCCAGTAAATTTGAGGAACGAGGTAGTCTTGTTTTTCGTTGCGGAGCCAGCCCTGAGAGTCCTGGTAGTAAGAATGATACGCACCCCACTTCCGCTCTCCCGACCCCACGCTGAAGACCCCGAGAGGTGCGGATCCTATCTTGAGCATCGGTTTCATTGCAGTGGCGGCGTCATAAAACTCAGCAATAAACCGATCGATGTTTGCGCGACGCCAATCGTCGCGGTTCATTCCGTTTCCGTATCGACGGAATGATTCTGCGTCCGGGTAGTCTCTTCCCGGGTAGCGGACGAAATCGAAATGCATCCCGTCGATGTTGTACTGGCGCGTGAGTTCTAGGGCGACACGGAGCAAGTAGTTGCGGACATCGGGAATGCCAGGGTCAAGCCAGCCCTCACCGTCCTGTTCAACAATCCACTCTGGATGTGAGCGGACAGGATGCTGCGGTGAGCTCATTGCGACCACTCCCGGTCCTCGCACTTTGTAGACATTGAACCAGGCGTGAAGCTCCATGCCGGCGGCATGTGCTTCAGCCAGAAGAAACGCCAGCGGATCCCAACCTGGATCTCTACCGAGCGATCCGGTCAGGTTCTCAGCCCACGGCTCGTAGCTTGATTTGTAGTACGCATCGCCGCGTGCCCGGGTTTGAAAGAAGATGGTGTTGAAGTTTGCAGATTTTAGCTCTGCTACCATGCGTCGCAACGACGCTTGCTGCTCATCTTTGTCATAGGTCTTCGGCCAATCCAATCCAGCGGCAGTTGTAATCCACACGGCACGTACTTCCCGTTTGGGTGAGGGCACCTGTTGCGATTGCGCGCGAATGAATGATGGAAAAAGGAGAGTAACGAGAAGAACCGTTAACCGTGGGAGCAAGGAAATTATAAGGTGAATGAACAAAGAATGCTGGCAAAATATATGCACCCGGATGGCGAGAAGCAAGCAATAGGGGGGTCGCGCTCCTTAGTGAGCTCGTTGAATCTCACGCGCGACCTGAGTATATTGATTCGTCCTCATGAAGAAGATCCACACCAAATACGTCTGCCAGTCCTGTGCCTACGAATCGCCGCGATGGATTGGGAAATGCCCCAACTGCGGAGAGTGGAATTCCTTTGTCGAAGAACTGTCAGCCAAGGCATCGCGGTCAAGTCCGAGGTGAGCCTCGCAGCAGAGCCGCGAACCCCGACGCACCTTTCTGAATTGGACAGAGTTTTGGGTGGCGGCATTGTCCCCGGCTCCGTGGTATTGATCGGAGGAGATCCCGGTATTGGCAAGTCAACCTTGATGATGCAGATGGCGTCGTCCCTCGGCGAAAGCGTCGTTCTCTATATTACAGGCGAAGAGTCCGTCAACCAGATCAAGCTCCGCGCAGATCGCATGGAGCGAAAACCATCCAGAAAACTCCTGTTGCTTGCTGAGACCAACCTTGATGTGATTGATGCGCTCCTGGAAAGGAACACCCCCGATATCATCATTGTAGATTCGATTCAGACTATGTTCCGTCCTGACATGGAGAGCGCGCCTGGGACTGTCAGCCAGGTGCGCGAAGCGACAGCCCAGTTCATACGGTATGCAAAGACGCGCAACATTCCGGTGTTCCTCGTCGGTCATGTGACGAAAGAAGGAGTGATAGCCGGTCCGAAGGTAGTGGAGCATATGGTTGATGCTGTGCTCCAGTTTGAAGGGGAGCGCCATTACTCCTACCGAATTCTCCGCGCCATGAAAAACAGGTTCGGCTCGACCAATGAGATCGGTGTATTTGAAATGCACGATGGAGGTCTACGCGAAGTGTCGAACCCATCGGAGGTCTTTCTGTCTGAACGAAGGGCCGGCACGTCAGGCTCCGCGGTTGTGGCTAGCATCGAGGGGACAAGGCCGCTGCTGTTGGAGGTGCAGGCCCTGGTTGCGCCTACCAGTTACGGGGTCCCGCAGAGAACCTCGACCGGCTATGACTCCAAACGCCTTCAGATGCTTCTGGCCGTTCTGGAAAAGAGGGTTGGCCTCCATGTAGGACAATTCGATGTGTTCGTAAATGTTGCCGGAGGAGTGAGAGTAGAAGAGCCTGCCGTTGACCTAGGGATGGCTCTCTCAATTGTGTCCAGCCTGCGTGATGTTCCCGTGGACCCACACACCGTGGTGGTTGGTGAAGTGGGGTTGGGGGGAGAAATCAGGACAATCCACCAGATTGAGAAGCGGATCGGTGAAGCCAGGAAGCTCGGCTTTACAAGGCTGATCCTCCCGCGGAACAACTTGAAAGGCGTCCGACGGAACGGTGACATGACATTGACCGAAGTGGAGACGGTTGACCAGGCAATTGCAGCGCTCTCCACGCGTTCCCCAACTTGACGAGCCCCTCTGCTGGTTCCGCAGCCATGAATGTCCTCATAACAGTCGATGCCGTGGTGACGATGGATTCCGGGCGTAGGGTTGTGCAGGGAGGAGGCATCATTGTGAAAGGGAACAGAATTGACCGGGTTCTGACGGGAGCAGAATTGTATGCGATGGCTCCATTTGAGGGCGAGGTAACACACGCGTCCGGGTGTGTCGCGATCCCGGGATTTGTCCAAACCCACATTCATCTATGCCAGAGCCTTTTTCGTGGGCTCGCCGATGACCTCGAGTTGTTAGACTGGCTGAAGCTCCGAATCTTTCCGTTCGAGGCTGCTCACAACAGCCGCTCAATGCGAGTTTCTGCCCAGGCCGGTATCGCAGAGTTGCTTCGTTCCGGCACAACAACGATCATGGACATGGGAAGCATCCACAACGAAGAGGAGGTCGTCGCGGCGATCAACGAGAGCGGGATCCGCGCCTTCGTTGGCAAAGCGATGATGGATGAGAACACGCTCTACCCTTCCTTCAAGGAATCAACCAAGGATGCGCTTTCCTCGACGCTACAGCAGGCACAGCAGTGGCACAATGCTGCTGATGGTCGGATACGGTATGCCGTTGCTCCGCGGTTCGTCCTCTCGTGTACTGACGAGCTTCTCACGCAAGCCTATGAAATGACGGGAGATTTTCCGGGCATGTTGTTCCACACGCATGCAGCCGAAAACCGTCATGAAATGAACTCCGTCCGGCAGAGATGCGGTATGGATAACGTGGAGTTCTTCGAATCGCTCGGAATCCTCCGGGCGAATACCTGCCTTGCTCATTGCATATGGTTGAATGATCGCGAGGTCGACCTTATTTCGAAACGCCAGGCGAAGGTGGTTCACTGTCCATCGTCGAACCTCAAGCTCGGGTCGGGGATAGCAAATGTCCCGCAACTTCTTCAGAGGGGCATTACAGTGTCCCTTGGTGCCGATGGGGCGCCATGCAACAATACACTGGATATGTTCCGCGAGATGCGGTTGGCAGCACTGCTCCAAAAGCCGCAGCACGGCCCACGTGCAATGGAAGCGAAGACTGTGCTCGAGATGGCAACGCTTGGTGGAGCGAAGACTCTTGGAATGGATGATGAGATCGGGAGCATTGAACCGGGAAAGAAAGCAGACATCGTGCTATTGGACCTTCATAGAGTATGGAATCAATATGCTGATCCATCCCCCGAACATGTCTACTCCACAATTGTATACTCGTGTTCTCCTGAGAACGTCCGTTCGGTGATGATTGACGGAAAATGGGTGTATTGTGAAGGCGCGCAGATCACGCTCGACGAGGGGGCGATTATTGGCGGTGCCCGAGAGGAACTTCGTCGTCTTCTGGGTCGTGTACGATGACAACTGAATGGATCGGCTATGCCGGTGTTATTGCTCTGGCGCTTGCCTGGATGCCGCAATCAATGGAGACGATCAGAGCCGGCCGCTGCGATGTGACGCTCGGATTTCTTCTTCTTGGCGCATTGGGGTCCGGCTCGCTTATGTGTTACGCACTTCTCCGTGACGACATGGTATTCTCGATCCTGAACGCACTTACAACTCTAGGTAGTCTTATCAATCTCTACTATAAACTTTTTCCCCGAATCTCATGAAGCAACTCCTTCTTGCGACTAGAAACAAGGATAAGGTAAGTGAGCTACACTCACTCTTGGTGGACGCCGATTGTCAGCTCTTGACATTAGATGAGCTCCCCCGGATAGGTGAGACTGTTGAAGATGGTGAAACGCTGGAGGAGAACGCCGTGAAGAAAGCTCGCGAGACATTTCAAGTGGCGAACATCCCCACCATTGCTGATGATTCAGGACTGGAAGTGTACTATCTCAACAACGAACCAGGCGTGTATTCTTCTCGCTATGCCGGTCCAAGGGCAACCTATTCGGACAACTGCAAGAAGCTGCTCAAAAAACTGCGGGGCGTTCCACCGCGCCGACGTGCGGCACGGTTTCGATGCGTGATTGCGTTCATGCCGACTGATGGTGTTGTGCGAACAGTGGATGGCATCTGCGAAGGAGTGATTACCGAAAGCCCTCGTGGAGAAAATGGGTTCGGGTATGATCCGATCTTCGTTCCGACCGGATATTCCAAGACCTTGGCTGAAATGGATACGGCGTTAAAGAATACGTTGAGTCATCGGGCCAAAGCCATTCAAAACATTAGACCGATTCTTCGGCAACTCCTCTAGCCTTCCGCTGACTCCGATTACTGGAATTCGATGGCTCCCCCCTTTCATCGCGTTGATTCTCACAATCCTCTAACAAAGGTTGAAATTTCATTGTGGTGTTCTTATCTTGTTCAAAGAATTTAGCGAAGCGAAGACGCCATCCAAGAGCCATTAATGAAGTTTCCAGGTTTCATAAAAGGCAAGGAGATCCGGCCGACATGGAGATACCGCGCCAACGGTATAATTTGGCGTGTTGTCCCGACGGGATCAGGGAAGTTGGTTGGTGAAGATAGAGATGTTGACCAGAAGCAAGCGACATTCTTTTGTGTAAGCCAGACCAGTGGCGAAGTTCTCTGGCAAAGTGTTGAGTTCTCCGAGCGATGGTGGATTGGTATCGAGGCCATTCATCGTGACGTGGTGTTGTTGCATGGTTTTGCCAAGCCGGATATGCCGGAACATAAAGGAGTATTCGCGGTTGACCTCCTCACAGGGATGAAGCTCTGGTCGAACGACGAGTGCAAGTTCCTCGTCGCGGAAGACGACGTGGTGCTCGCCGCCAAGGACTCGCTGGAAGGCAACATCATTCTTGAACTTGAATATAGGACAGGTGCCATCCTACGATCGTGGGGAAACAATAGTCAAGTTGTTCGTGATGCACGGAACCGGATCTCGTCCAGACAGTCTGATGCAATGGAGTTCCCGGTGCCACTTGGGCGGCTCGACAACGGTGAAAGTGAGGCGGCAGATTTGGTGCGCAGCTATTGCACCAACAAATCAATCGTGGGACTCGTAGAAGTTCTGGATAACGAAGATACCATCGTTGTGAACTATCATGAGCGCATGGGGCAAGGGGAGGACACAGCTCTCCATCTGAAGAACACCATTGCAGTTCTTGAACGGGAATCCGGTAGCGTCTTGTTGCATGAGACAATCAACGAAAATGTCCAAGCTGTCGCCCCTGAATCATTCTTCGTCCAGCATGGCACACTTTTCTACATCAAGAATCGCAACACGTTGACTGCCGTAAGCTTGGCTGTATCCGAGCGGAACTAATTCCATCAACCCAAGGAAAACACTGTGAGTCCAGTTGAGCTTGTTCAGAAACTTCCTCTTTCCTCCGGTCTGCCCAGGGAGTTGAAAAAAATCAGGATCAAACAGGTGGATGCATTCACCGAGACCCCCTTGACCGGCAATCCGGCAGGCGTTGTCCTCAATGCACAGAGCCTCACCGATCAGGAGATGCAAACCATTGCCCGTGAAATGGCGGTTTCTGAGACCGCCTTCATTCTTCCGGCCACCACTCCCGCTGCAAGTCTGAGGATCAGGTGGTTTACTCCTCAGACGGAAGTTCCCCTTTGTGGTCACGCTACCATTGCCGCGTTCCATGCATTGGCGGAAGATGAAATGTTCGGGATGAAAGGCGCAGGCTCTTTCTCTTTCAAACTTGAGACAAAGTCCGGAATCTTACCGGTTACTGTTGAAAAAACGCTCAACACCATTGACGTGTTCTTCGGGCTGACACTGCAGGAGTTTGTGAGAGCTGGCCAGTACAAACTGGACGTGATGCGAATTCTGAACATTAGCCTCGATGAGTTTGAGAACAGGCTTCCGATTGTTGTGTCCAACTACCTCTATGTGCCGATTCGCCGTCTCCATTCCATCTTTTCCATGAAGCCGAACTTCTTTGCAATGTCTCAGTTCCTCTCCAACCGTAATATCATTGGTCTGTGCGTATTTACTACGGAAACGGTAGACAGGAAATCATCCGTCCACTCCCGTTTCTTTGCTCCAACCGTTGGCATCAATGAAGACCCTGTCACCGGTTCGGCCAACGGTCCACTTGGTGCTTACCTTTTTGAACAGGGGGAGCTTAAGCCGATTGGCGACTCTGTTACAATCATCGGTGAACAGGGAGATGTCATCGGCCGCAAAGGACGAGTGACCATTCAACTCGACGTTCGAGGGGCCGAAGTGACGGCCATAAGAATCGGCGGCCGTGCCGTGACAATCCTTGATGGCGAAATGCTGGCCGGTTAGCGTTCAACCATCATTCCCTGTGGCGTTGCCCTTTTCCTCGTTTCACCCTATATTCCAACGGCTTCACCGCACCGTTCCATTCGCATTGTTGCATATCTATCCCACGTAAGGAATTCTCCATGGCTCTGCAGTCGCTCCTCTTTGCCATTCTGCTCGCAAGCGCTCTTGGATTCTTTGGCTGGAACGCGAAACGTCTCATCGGATATCTGCAGGTGGGAAAAAAAGAAAACAGGTTTGATCGGGTCGGCGAGAGGATACGCAATGTGGCAAAGATTGCATTTGGGCAGACCAAGCTTTTGCGGGAGCCCATTGCGGGGGTGCTCCATTTCCTGATTTTCTGGGGGTTCGTCGTTCTTCTTGCCGCAGTCCTGGAATCAATCGGAGAGGGCCTGGTTCCCGGGTTTTCGTTCGCGTTCCTCGGTTCGCTCTATCCACCATTGATTTTTCTGGAAGACCTCTTTGGACTTCTGGTTGTTGTCTCTATTCTCGTTTCTCTGTACCGCCGTCTGGTGGCACCGCCGAAACGATTGCAGGTGAGCGGCCACTCGAAGTGGGATGCAGTCCTGATTCTCGGGATGATCCTTGTTGTCATGGTAACGATGTTCGGCCAGAACGCAACGCGGATGTTGCTCGGAACGGGTCACGCGAATGAGGCCCGGTTTGTGTCTGCTACCCTTGCAGGGCTCTTCCAGGGGGTTGGGCCGGAGACCGTTTCCTTCTGGTTTC
>JAERML010000091.1 GCA_016844425.1 Bacteroidota bacterium | reverse complement strand
CATCGCGGAAATTGCACGCGTGGGTGTTGCCATGGGAGCGCACCTCAGGACATTCTCGGGCCTCTCCGGCATTGGCGACCTTATGGTCACCTGCATGAGTAGACACAGCCGCAACAGGCACGTGGGTGTGGAAATCTGGAAAGGGCGGAAGCTGCCGGATATTCTCTCCGAAATGGTAATGATCGCCGAAGGTGTCGCAACAACGCAATCAGCGTATTACCTTTCCCTCAAGGTGGGTGTCGAAACGCCCATCATTGCGGAGGTGCACAGGATTCTTTTTGAAGGAAAAGACCCTCTGGCCGCCTGTCATGACCTGATGACGCGGGATCCGAAGGGAGAGGTGTGAGGGTAGCAGAGAATCATCATTCCAAAAATGGAACTGAGATCCGATCGACTTTTCTGCATCAAATAAGGAGATCCCGCCCCAGGTATGGAGCGGGATTCTGTGTTCGGTCGGAGTTTCAGCCTTTGTGCGACTTTCCTTCCTAAATAAACAGTGGAGCCAGCACGAGCGTGATGGTGCTAAGCAGTTTAATCAGCACGTGAAGTGATGGACCTGCAGTATCTTTGAACGGATCGCCCACCGTATCACCAACAACCGATGCCTTGTGCGGATCAGACTTCTTTCCGCCGTACGCACCCGTTTCGATGAACTTCTTGGCATTATCCAACGCGCCACCGCTGTTGTTGAGGAAGAGCGCCATAAGGATGCCGACAATTGTCCCGACCATCAGCAATCCCCCGACAACCTCCGCGCCACTTGCGCCGTGGACCGGAGACCCTGAACTGACGTAAAGCCATTTGAACAGCAATCCGACAACAATGGGCATCCCGACGACCAGCAGACCCGGCATAACCATTTCTTTCAACGCTGCCTTCGTTGCAATATCAACGCATTGACCGTAATCAGGCTTTGATGTTCCAGCCATAATGCCCGGATTGTTCTTGAATTGCTCGCGCACGTTGTTGATGATGGAGTATGCTGCACGTCCAACGGCTTTGATTGCCATGGATGAGAACAAGAACACAAGGACTGCACCGAACATCGCTCCAACGAAAACTTCAGGCTTATTCAGATTGATAGCACCGTCGAAACTCGGCATATAAATCTTCACTTCATCAAGATATGCGCTGAAAAGGAGGAACGCAGCGAGCGCAGCTGAACCGACAGCATAACCTTTCGTAAGAGCCTTTGTTGTGTTGCCGACCGAGTCAAGCCGATCAGTTCGGTCCCGGATTTCCTTTGGCTGCTGGCTCATTTCCACAATACCACCGGCGTTATCGGTAATCGGTCCAAACGTATCCATCGCGAGGATGTACGCTGCTGTTCCCAGCATGCCCATTGTTGCAACTGCCGTTCCGAAGAGCCCCGCATGCTGCAAACCCGAGTGTTCACCAAGGAAGTACGCACCGATAATGGCGGCGGCGATCACCAATACCGGGTAACCCGTCGACTCCATGCCGACGGCGATACCGCTAATGATATTGGTCGCTGGTCCAGTCTGAGAAGCCTCTGCAATAGACTTCACCGGACGATACTTGTACTCGGTGTAGTACTGTGTGATAAAAACAAACGCGAGGGAAGTCAGAACCCCAATCAAACCGCAAAGGAAGAAGTTGAAGTAGTAGTCGCCCCCCAACAGCCAATACGAGGCTACGTAAAACCCGGCTATGGCGAGGATCGAGGTGACATAGTAGCCGCGGTTCAATGCTTGCATCGGGTCTTCCCTGTCATTCGTCTTGACCGACATGATGCCGACAATGGATGCGATGATACCGAAGGCGCGGGCGACGAGAGGGAACAGTAAAACACCGAGCAGGGTGAGTCCTTGTGCCTCGAACACTCCCGCGTTGGCGCGGTAGAGTCCGGCTGCAAGGATCATGGCGCCAATGTTCTCGGCAGCGGTGGACTCGAAGAGGTCTGCCCCACGACCAGCACAATCACCCACGTTATCACCGACAAGATCAGCAATGACCGCAGGGTTCCGTGGGTCATCCTCCGGAATACCAGCCTCCACTTTCCCCACGAGGTCCGCCCCCACATCTGCGGCTTTGGTGTAGATACCACCACCCAGTTGGGCAAAGAGTGCGACAAAGCTCGCTCCGAATCCATAACCGACGATCAAGAGGGGAATCTTTGTAACATCTTCTGTTACACCGGACGCGTTAGCGGCGGCAAAGAGGCCCGCCACACCGAGAAGGCTCATTGCGACCACGAAGAAACCGGACACTGCGCCTCCGCGAAGAGCGGGCTGCAACGCACTGTTCATATTCCGTGTTGCCCCCGCTGCCGTCCTGATGTTTGCGCGTATGGCCACCCACATCCCCATGTATCCCGCTGCAACCGAACAAGCTGCGCCCAACACGAACGACAACGTCGTCCAGAGCGCGAGGTCGGCCGGGCTCGCGGGGTCGTGCTCATTGTGCGCCCGAACGAATGCATAGAGAATGTAAATGATGGCGGCAAGGGCGACAGCAAGATAGATGATCGTGCGGTTCTGTCGCTTCAGGAATGCCTCGGCGCCGGCCTTGATGGCGTCCGAGATCTCACGCATCTTGGGTGTGCCTGTGTCCCGCTTCATCACATCCCTAATAAGGTAAAGGGCAAACAACAGTCCGAGGACGCTGATGCCAAGAATGAGGTTCAGTTCCATGCTGGGTGGCATACTCCTTTCGTGATGGTAATGGGAAATGACAATTATGATATTCTGTTGCTGTAGTCCGGGGCGGGGGTATCCCTGCCGGAGCACTGCATTTCGTTACTCGTCAAAGCTTGGAAAAACTCGGGAGCCAGGTTGTGGCGTCGACCGTGTAAATGGGGGCTAAAATTCTGGTTGCCAATATACAAAAAAGGAGGGAAAGATTCCTGTTCTCGGTCACGAAAAATCCAAACTGACCTAGTCGGAAAGTTGAAGAGGACGGGGCTGGTCTTTGCTATAACATGCGGCCTGGAACGAACTGCTAACTCTTCACTCCTTGGCCAAGAGTTTGCCCATGACACTGTGTTTCTTGCCGTACACGAAATAGATGAGCAATCCTGCCGCCAGCCATCCAACTAAGCGGGCCCAGTTCTGCCATTCGAGTGTCAGCATCATTCCCAGGTTGAAAATAACACCCATTGGTGCAATGAACCATACTGCTGGGGCTCTGAACGGTCGGTGTCTGGTTGGCTCCTTCTTTCGCATCACCCACACGGCGATGCACACCATCACGAACGCCAGCAACGTTCCGATGTTCACCATCTTGGAAATCGAATCGATGGGAGTAAATGCAGACACAAGTGAGACAACGAGTCCAATCAGTATGTTGGCTTTCCATGGCGTTTTAAACCTAGGATGAAGCTCTCCGAACATCTTTTTGGGAAGCAGGCCATCTTTCGATATGGCAAAGAAGACGCGTGATTGACCCAGGAGCATGACAATAAGAACGGAAGTGAGACCGGCAACCGCGGCGAGGGAAATGATGAACACGGCGTAGCTTAAACCTTGGGAACCAAACGCTGCTGCAATTGGCGCGGTGATGTCAATATCCTTGTAGTTAACCATCCCTGTAAGAACGAGGGCAACAAGTATGTAGAAGATTGTACAGACGATGAGTGATGTGATGATTCCAAACGGAACGTCCTTCTGCGGGTTCTTTGCTTCGCCCGCGTGAGTAGAGACTGTATCGAATCCTATATAAGCAAAGAAGATGTATGCTGCTCCAGCGACAATTCCCAGGTAGCCATATGCGTGATGAGATCCTCCAAGAGCGTCGATGTACAAGCCGCGATCGGGGATGAAGGGGTGCCAATTTGCCACGTTGATATACTGCGCGCCCAGCACGATAATAAACAGCACCACAACGACCTTGATGGCGACCATGAGATTGTTCGTGCTTGACGCTTCTTTGATTCCTCTGACAAGTATCGCTGTGAGGATCCAGATGATCAACAGCGCCGGGATATTGCACGCAACCTCTATCCCCATGATGGATGGAAAGTGAAGATCAGAGTACCGCGTTGCCAGATCCGCAAGTGTACCCTTGTTTGTGGCGTCGGCGATCATTTCTTTTGCCGTAAAGATGTCGTTCATCAGCCAGAGGGGGAACTTCACATCAAACAGATGGAGAAACTTTGCAAGATACCCCGACCAGCCAACGGCCACAGCAGAGGCGGCCATGCCGTATTCGAGAATCAAATCCCATCCAATAGTCCATGCAAACAACTCTCCCATTGTGGCGTAGGAGTATGCGTACGCGGAGCCTTCGACTGGCAGGAATGAAGCAAATTCCGCGTAACACAGTGCAGCGAAAGTACATCCGATCCCTGCCACGACAAACGAGAGGGCGAGTGCAGGTCCCGCGTATTCCTTTGCGCATACACCGGTCATGACAAATATCCCGGCGCCGATAATAGCACCAACGCCAAGGGATGTTAGGGCCCACTTGCCAAGTACCCGTTTGAGCTTGCTCTCCTTCATCTCAGTTTCGAAGTGCTCAACGGGTTTACGTTGCCACAATTGACTAGCCATGAGAGTGCTCTCCTTGTTTTGTGTTATGGTCCTTGTATTCATTGGCCGTCAATGCCGTTTTGCCAGGACGCGAGGCACAAATGTTCCTACCGTTCAGAAGTTCCAGTTGGAGCCCGTCTCTGTTTGACTTTGTGTTGAACATACTTGATGAACATTGGAAGGAGGGACACAGAGACCACGAGCGCGATCACGTACTCAATGTGTTTCTCGATTCCCGGGATCGTGCGGCCGAGGAAGTAGCCGGTCAAGGTCATACTGGTGATCCATCCAATGCCGCCGGCAATGTTGAAGAGCGCGAACCGGCGGTATTTCATCTCGGCGATCCCTGCAACGACAGGTGCAAAGGTCCGAGCGAACGGCATGAACCGCGCCATGACGATAGTAATACCGCCATACTTGTCGTAGAACTCCTTTGTCTTCAGCAAGTAATCCCGGCGAAAGAACCTCGACCGCGGTCGGTTAAACAATGCATGTCCCGCGCGGAGTCCGATGGTGTATCCGACAGCGTCTCCGGAGACGGCGGCTACACACAAGAGGAGAATCAGAAGGACAATATCCAATTGGCCACGAGCCGCGAACAATCCCGCCGTTACGAGCAATGAATCTCCGGGAAGAAAGAACCCGATGAGAAGGCCAGTCTCCGCGAAGATTATGGCGAATAGCCCCAAATACCCACCCCAGACGACAATCTCCTCCAGGGTTGGAAGTTGAATGAGTGTGAGTATCATATGGAAGGACAGACCAATGCCTTTCGTCGAGGACTAGGGAAGCAACATCTTCAGCGCTAGAACCAAAGCGATGATTCCGGCCATGAACCCAATGATTCGAAGGGCGACTTTCCAGCCAGAGTCCCGTTTCTCTTCCGTAATCTGTTGTGATGCCACAGTGTACCTCCTAAATATATTTCTTGATGAGAGTGATGATTACGTATGCAATGAGTCCAATGATAAACGTACGTGCGGCAATCCCAATAATCCTGTCGAGAACAACCCGTCCTCCTGATTCACCGCCGTCTCCATCGTTGTTGTCCGCCATTTGGTCTCCTATGATTAAGAAAAATGGAGCAATGCCCTCCGGTTCTCAACGGAATGAGGAGGAACGAACCGTCGTAAGTTGGACTGCGCGAGAGGAACTACAGACGAGAGGTTGTCGTTTCGGTGTAAACGAGATAGTAAGGGAGAAGAGGTTTTGCTGCGGGCAGGAGAAGCCTGGTGGGATTTCCTGCAGTCTCCACTGCCGGGACAAAAGCGAGGAGGACACCTAGCGCATATCCGGCCGTCTCAGTTGAATGTTTGCCGGGCTGACAAACCACATCAATAAGGTGATCGTGTTGATGTGTAAGCCAGTGCTGAATTGGTCCACTTTGTGTCGAAGTAAGAACAGGGCTGGCGGAAACAAGCGTAAGACAGAACAACGCCAACAGCAGGCTGGCGATCGGTCCTTTAAGGAGGGAGAAAGATTCAAAGAATTTGTTTTGCGTCATTTTCGTCGGGACCAAGATACAGCCTTTCTTTCAAAAACACAACGTGCAGCGCCACTGATACAAGAAAAGGGCGTGCGCTACAACAGCCACTTGATGGTGAGTATCCCCAGAATGAACAGGAGGCCCAGGGCAAGAGTCAATCGTTCAAGGTAATTGTCTAGATACTCTTTCATCGTTGCGCCGAACATATA
>JAERML010000316.1 GCA_016844425.1 Bacteroidota bacterium | reverse complement strand
GAGCTGTCGCGCCTCATCGGTGTCGTACCGATTTTGCTTGAGGAGTGTCTCCACGTGTAAGGAGAGCTTGCGGGCTTTGTCAAGCGTCTTCGGGGCATTATCTCCGGCGTCCGCGTCATCTGCTTTCTTTAAAAGGTCGCGAGCGGGTGTAAGATAGTTTGCCTTGATGGCCTCCAGCTCGGCGTTGCGGTAGAGGACCTCCGCTTGCCCAGCCTCCTTCTTTGCGGCGTTGACGTCGCCACCTTCCAGTTCTTCTGCAGCATCCCGAAATCCGGCCTCGGCGCTATTCCAGAGTTGTGTCGAATATTTCGGCGCGTCTGCGCTGATGGCATCCGTCCGGGCGGCCATGACCGATGTGAACGTTACCTCACCGAGCTTGCACGCCTCCATCGCCTTGGTGAAATAGCTTGATGCACCCCGCAGTTTCCCCCGGATATCTTCCAGGTTTCGTCCCCGCTTGAAATCATCTTCCGCGTCGGCGTAATACTCCATCCCTTTCTTGTAGCTTGTCGGTCCGTAGAGGTTGGCTTTCTTCTCCCTCGCCTGGGCAAGAACCTTGTCCGTTTCACCGAAGAGCTGGGCGCGGAGATTGTCCTGCGACCGGGCGGCAAGCGTGACAAAGAAGAGACAGATGAAGATAACAAGCAGGGACTTGGTGTTGTGCATGAGACATGAATGGAAGGAATATGGTGAATAGCAATCCGGGCACTGTATTCCGATCAGGATTCCAAACCGGTGAACAGTGAATGGAGATTCAGCGACGGCGACTTGGATTTGCTTGCAAGCGAGACATATTGCCGGGCTAGAGCATCCTTTCCCGCACCGAGAACCGTGCTGACGAGACCCAATGCTTCTGCATAGTCTGCGGGCTCAAGGTCCCGGAGGATGTTCTGCCAGATCACTTCTTCGAGAACGTTGAATGCCGTCTGCACTTCCCAGAGATCGTATCCGGCCTGGAACCGTTCTCCAGCAATCGTGTCCGCATGGGCGATCATCGGGCCGAGGTTCTTTTCCTTCACACCACGTGCGGTCAGAACGAAGAGCGCCTTGATTCGCTGATGGACGTGCTCTGCACCCGCATGATCGTAATGCTTCAGGTGTGTGCGTGTCATCGCATCGCACGCGGTCCGAACGATGTCGTCCCCATGCGTGTGTAAGTATTCAGAGAGATTCATAAGTTGAACTTTCGGTTTCCATGGTAGTTACAGGGACGTTACCTCGCCCCGCCGCTCCCAATATACCTGTTACGCCGACGTTTTTCAATCTACCTCCTGGAAGATCGGAGGCGAATGCCCTCAAGCTCATCCCCCTTATTCCATACCGGATGGTATTGTCGTTGGCGATGCTGAGTCCGACAAGATAGATCAATTGGAGGTTTTTCACAGCGCCGGTCAAGTCCCAATTCCTGGTTGTGTCTTCTTCCAGTCGATAAACAGCTTCCGCGAAGCAGGTTGACAGGAGGGACAAAAGAACACGTCGTGGCCGCGCACCCCTTCACGCCGGATCGTCGTTCCGCAACGGGGACAGGGTTCTCCCCGGCGGTTCCGGACTCGCATACCCGGACCTTCACATGAATGGGCTGATGCGCGGCTTAGACTTTCTCGATTCCCCATTTGATCACGTTTATGATGGCTTCATACAGCCGTTGTACCTCTTCTTCCGAGAGTTTGTTCACGAAGGTCTTCGGATGAATCCCCGCTTCGAAAAGAGTTTCATCTGCGTACGCGTTTCCGATTGCGCTGAGAATACTCTGGTCGTTGATAAACACACGGACCTGCTTGCGTGAGTTCTGCCTGGCCAGGTTCCGGAAACGATCGGGTGTAAACTCGGGTGAGAGAATATCCACACCTTGCTCTCGATACCGCGGGATCTGCCGGTAATCACCGCTTTGCACGACATATACCTTCGCCATCTTCTGATCATCACAGAGGTTGAGTCGCTGGCCACTGCTCAGATGAAGCGCAACACAGAGATGTCCGAACGGCTTTTCGTCTCCTCCCTGTAACTGTAGTTTTCCCGCAAGCATGAGATTAAGAATGAGTTCGACAGAACGGGACAGACCGAATCGAAGGAACGGGCCATGTACATCTACGGCAGTAATCTCAGACCCTATCAGGATCGCTTCGAATGGTCTGTCAATTGCAACGCGAAGGACATTCGGCTCCCTGATCGTCACCTGCGCGATTGTAGAGTGAACGATCTCCTGTGCCAGATGTTTTCTTATATACACCAGATCGGGTAGCTCGGGCATGCTCAGAATCCGGAAGGGCTCTCGATATCCATTTCTGACTTCAAGCCCGGATTAACGTAGATGATTGTCTTCCGCTGTGGCGGGATTTGAACGGCCCAGTCTCCTTTTGCGTTCCGCACTACCGACCCGAAGAGTTTGCGCAATTTGAGCTGGCTGAACTTCTCCCAGAATACCCAGCCAAAGTACGCCACACCATTCTCCAAATAGAACGCAGGCATTCTCTCCCCGGGTTGGACATTCGCCTGGTCGACAATCATCGGCTGGTACCCCGATTCCTGCAGCACTTCAACGAACTCCATTGAGACATCACGCATGTCCCAGCGTAGCTCGTGTCTCGCCCTCTTCACAATCTTCCCTTCAATGATGTCCGAGAGGACCTCACGAAGTTCCTTCACAGCATATCCTTGTTTATTGAAGTGAGTATGGGAGAGTATCGCCGAGCGTGATTTCTTCCATCGTGATGTGCGCGCAGTGCGCGAGGATTTCCACGTTCCCGCTCTGCGCAGCCAGAATGGCTTTCAAAAAATCCCGGTCGACCTGTTCCGCGGGTTTGAAGATGGTACAATCGTTCCGCTGGATGAGAAAAAAAGCCACAGCACGGTGCCCATTTCCTGCGATCTCAGTCAGTTCGCGAACCGATTTTGCTATTCGTGCGCTCGGTGCATCGGGAAAGAGGGCAATGCCATTCTCGCCCCATGTGACGCTGTAGACGTTGATGAAGCAGTTCTGTTCCATGCCGTGCAGCACCAGGGCAATCTTGCTTCCCCTTCCGTAGGAGGCATCACGCTGGATTTCATGGAAGTCAGAAAAGCCCTGCAGGGTTCTCGACTCGATTGCTTCATACAGTACCTTTCCCGGGACAGCTGCGTTGACACCGACCCAGGCATTGTTCACCTGAACGAGCTCCCACGTGAGTTGGTTCCGGCGCGATGGATCATGACTGTCCGAGAGCATCACCGGGCTGCCTGGTTCACAGCAGCCGTTCATCGTACCCATTGTTGGACAATGCGCTGTGACGATCTTTCCCGTGGTGAGTTTCACGTCAACCAGGAAGCGGCGGTACTTCTTGACCAGAGTTCCGGGTATAAGGGGGCTGACGAATTTCATGTGATAAATATACCAAAAAAATGGCAAAGGAAAAGGTGTCCCCATCTGTAGTCTGCCTCAGTATTGAATCTCACCCCCGCGTTACTATCTTGATGGTTGACGATGTCTCATAAAAGTGTGGATGCAGGTGAAGAAGGTCGGCTTTCTTTATGAAGACATGTTCCTCGAGCACGCGACGCCGGTCGGTCATCCTGAACGGCCGGATCGGCTACGCAGACTTGTGGAGCATCTGAAGAGCTCCGGTCGGTGGAAGGGTCTTCATCATATCCAATCTGTGCGCGCATCTGCGCAAAGTATCGCTGCTGTGCACACACCGGATCATGTTGACTTCATTAAGCGGGTCTGTGCCTCAGGTGGTGGCGCGCTGGATTCCGGCGACACGTATGCCAGTGCGCAGTCATATGAAGTTGCCCTCTTTGCGGCCGGGGCCGCTATTTCCGCAGTGGATTCGGTACTTAATCACCGTGTCGACTCGGCGTTTTGTGCAATCCGACCTCCTGGCCACCACGCGGAGCGGGACCAGCCGATGGGGTTCTGTTTGTTCAACAATGTTGCCATTGCGGCCGTGCATGC
>JAERML010000315.1 GCA_016844425.1 Bacteroidota bacterium | reverse complement strand
GGCGTACATGATCCTCCGGTCGACAGATCTCGGTTTCAGCTGGGAGTGGGTGTTTGGAACGCTTGAAGATCCGGCTGACCTTCTGTCGGTCATCGCACACGAATCGGGAACCATCGTTGGTGGGGGTTGGGGAAGTGTTTTTGTGTCGCAAGACAATGGCTCTACGTGGCTCCGGATTGTAGTTCCAGGTGCCTTTCATGCTCTTTGCACGAACTCAGCGGGAGAGATCTACGCAGCAGGAGACGATGGCGTTTACCGATCGACTGACATAGGGCTTAATTGGGACGTCGTTGGTTTGGTGGATGAACAAGTGACAGAAATAATTGTCGGACTGGATGACCAATTGGTGGCTGCTGGAATCCCCAATGGGATCTTTGTTTCAGCGGACAACGGGAGCAGTTGGATTAACACGTATCCCCAAATGAACGACACGGTCGTTACAGGGTTCACGCACAATTCAACGGGTGATCTATTTGCAGCCACATGTCGCAAGGGTGTTCTTCGATCTATGGACGGTGGTTATACGTGGGAGGTGTTGGAGGCGTTTTCCGGAGCGTTCAGTCCACGACATTCGTTGCTGAGACGAACGATCCCGTTGTCGATGAGTTTGTTCTCTCTCAGAATTATCCGAACCCTTTCAACAGCATTTCGAGTTTCAGATTTCGCCTGCCTGCCTTGTCAGGCAACGAACGTCAGGCGGGAATTTCGGAATTGCGCAATGTTTCTGTTAGAATCTACGATCTCCTCGGCCGCGAGGTCGCAACCCTGGTCAACGAAAAGCTTGCTGCCGGAACGCATACGAGGACATGGGACGCCACCGGGCAACCGAGTGGCGTGTATTTCTATCGCCTACAAGCTGGCACGTTCACAGAGACAAAGAAGCTCGTGCTGCTGCGATGAGGCAAAGGGTTGCCTTCCTTGGACCCAAATTCAGCAAGCCCCCACTGCAAGGTGTTTCATCCCCAGTTGCCTCACGTAAGGCAATTCGCATCCTTGACAATGAGGTTTGCCCGTGGTACCTTTTCGGGGAGAGCTTGTTCTCCCAGCCACTCTCCGCTTCGCATCATTATCGCTTCGAAAGGAGGCTCGCAATGATGTGCAATCATTTCTCACTTCTTGTCGTGTCCGTCATGGCGTTAGTACTTACGCCGTTGCAGGATACCTTTGCCCTTTCCTCTCACAAGGGGATGAGAGCGAAGTCACCTCTTACACTCACCGGGCAAGAACTACCCCGGCCCTTTGCGAACAGTTCATACCCGGTAACCTACAGCGGCGGTCCCGGCGATTCCATCTTTTATACGCGGTGGGACTTCGAGACAAATGGGACCCCGAATCGGAATCTCATAAACTACGCCGACACGGTCATCTCACTCGCGCGCATGGCTGCTCTAGTCCCCGGTCATGACGACCGGGCAACTTGGAATTCATGTTCGTTTGACGGTGGAACGACTTGGCAGCCCCTTACAAGGATCGAATCAACCAGAACGGGTTGGCCAAACATTGACCAATTCGCAGATGAAGTGGGGGCCGTATTTATTGTCTCTCACGAATCGGACGGGCCAACGCTCCAACAGTACGGTTGTCCGGACCGCTGCGGAACTGTGTGGAACGGTGGATCCACAGGGATTACGACACTGTGGCCACGGATGGCAATCGGAGAAGGTCTTGGGGTCCACGTGATTTACTCGGAAGGAGTGAATCCGGTGACGAACGTGCTGTACAGTCACTCGCCGGATGGTGGGACAAGTTGGGATGTCGTTGACATGAACATTTTCACGTCGTCCGGTTTTGTGCCAGATGCGGACGGTTATGACATTACCGCCCAGGGGACAAATGTCGTAATTGTAAGCGCTGGATCCGGAGGTGACGTTATCTTGTTGACCTCCTCCGACGGGGGCGGAACATGGATTGAACAGATCGTCTACGATATTGATGAAACTTTGAACACGCCCGAAGAAGTCCCGGACGGGTCATGCTCTGCGATTTATGATCTCTCAGGTGAGGTGCATGTTGTGTGGGGCAACTGGTATTCCGCCGGCGATGGCATCCTTTACTATTCCGTCGACGCCGGAATTCGTCACTGGAGCTCGACAACCGGTGTGCAAGAGATCGCGCTGCCCACGCAGGATACATCCATAGTGGTACCAGCTGGGGGGAGGGACGGGAACTATGCCTCTGGTGCTGACATTGCTATTGACGCGGATAACAACTTGTATGTCACCTATTCATCTTTCATCAGTGAAAGAGACGTCAACAATAACTCGTACGAGCACATTTTTGCCCTTGGTTCCTCCGACGGAGGGGCGACTTGGATGAACTCGACCGACGTTACACCCGGTTCTTCCTTCGATGCCGCCTTCCCCTCGCTCGCCGACCGCGTTGGTCAGAATCTCCATATCGTTTATAACTGTGACCCATTCGCAGGGACCGCAATTCTGGGTGATCACCTCGAGATCGATGTGGCGATCATGTACCTGCAAGTCGAGAGGACTTCAGTGATAACCTCGGCGACTACGGTGCAGGACAAACCTGAGGAACTTCCACAAGTGTTTGAACTGTCTCAGAACTATCCCAATCCGTTCAATCCCGAGACAACGATTGAGTATCAATTGCCAGTCAGCGCACGTGTGAGCCTGATTGTGTCCGACATCCTGGGAAGGGAAGTCGCAACACTGGTTGATCGAGAGGAGAGAGCCGGGCGAAAGTCAGTGAGCTTCAACGGCAGTGGTCTATCGAGCGGAACTTACTTCTATCGGCTACGGGCCGGGGATTTTGTGCAGACCAGGAAACTCATACTTGCAAGGTAGCACTACCCGATAAGCACGCTGAAGGTCTCCGTCGCCATCCCGCTGCTCCAAGTTATTCATTTCATGTAAGATATAAATCGGACTCGGACAGCCGTGAGCGGATTCGCTGCA
>JAERML010000314.1 GCA_016844425.1 Bacteroidota bacterium | reverse complement strand
TCACCACGATTTCCTGCCAGGACGGATAGTATCTATCTACGTCGTACCACCGATACGCGATCACGGTGACATTTAGTCTGTTCAGAACAATGCCTATCAATGTCATTATGGAGGCCACTTTGATAAGCCCGAAGTGCCTGTTCCTGACCGCATAGGCGAACATAAAACAAGGTATGAGTACAAAACCTAGTACCTCGAGCAAATACCAGTAACCCCAGAAATCAGTAATGAGTTCCCATCGCTTCTCATGTATGAAAATCAACGCTTGGAAGAAATAGTAGACAAACATCGTTATGGCTGCGCCTTTGCCCAGACCCAGGACAATCTCCTCATAATGACGGTGGTCGTGATTGCCCATCAGGTCCTTGAAGACCTTGTGACTGATCGTTCCCTCGAATACGATCATCGACAAGCCTGCAAAAATGCTCGATACAAAAAACAGAACCGGGATGAATTCGGAATACCAAAGCGGATGTATCTTCGGCTTGGCCATCAGGAACAGAGCGCCCAGACCGGATTGATGGAGGATGGAGAGGCAAATACCGAATATCACCGCGCCAAGCGTCAGTCCCGACAGGAATTTCCGCGCTTTTTCCAGCTTTGCCCATTCGGCGACTACCGGCGAGAACTCCACGGCCATCGTCAGCATATAGAGCAGGAAGTGCCACGAGACCAGAAACAGCACGGAGTTGTATCCGAATGAGTTTCCAATGATCGGATTGATTATGTGCCAGGGTCGCCCCAGATCCAGCGTCAAGGCTCCGGCGTAAAATACATACGCTAATAATCCGTTCAGTACAGTCACTCTGACTATGGAGTGATACTTCTCCATTTTCATCACATAGACGACAAATGTGATGACGTAGGCTCCGCCAGCAAGGGCAACGCCGGTCACGACATCCAATCCGATCCAGATCCCCAATGGATAGTATTGATTGAGGTTCGTGACGTATCCGATCCCGTATACAAAACGAAAGTACAGGATCACCAAGCCAATCAATATGATAGGAATGGAGATGACGTTGAAAGGCGTCAACCACTTGCCTCTGGGCTTCAGCTCCTCCCAAAGGAACTTGACAAGCCTGCTGAATTCGCTTGTCGCTACTGCGGTATTGTTCATCTTGTCTCCCCGGGTTCCGTCCACCCTTCGCTTTCGCGTACCTCTTTCTTTCTATCGGAAAGCTCGCTCAGCCCGAGTAGAAACGCGGGGATGCCAAAAAGAACGAGCGGAACGGAAACCAGAAACTGTTTCGTGTACTCGGGATACGGAGTTGTGCCCAGGTCTGTTCTAAACCCGAGTTGCTCGAATGGAACGGCAGACAAGTACAGCCAACCGGTGCCTCCTGCTTCATGCTCTCCGTAAATCTGATGTACATATTTCTCCGGGTGGCTGTGGCTGTATACGCGATGCCGGGCAATTTCCATCAACTCTCTTTTTTGGCCGAACATCAAGGTATCCGTCGGGCAGGTTTCCACGCACGCGGGCCTCTTCCCTTCCTGCAGCCTCTCATAGCACATCGTGCACTTCATGATTCTCGGATTCCATGAGAGATACTCGGCTTTCGGAATATCAAAGGGGCAAGCGACCATGCAAAATCTGCACCCCAGGCATTTATCCCCATCCCAGGTAACAGGTCCTTCCTTGGTCTTGAACATCGCATTCACAAGACACATCGCTACACAAGCTGCCTGCCAGCAATGCATGCATTGCCTCTTGACGAATACCTCGCCCTTATCCGTCTTGAAGCGATTGACGACCGTGTACTGCCTGTCATCCGTATCTCTGACGTTTGCAAGTGCGTTGTCATTCTTTACATCTGGAACAAAATTGCTGTTCGCTTCTGAACACGCAACTTCGCAGGAGCGGCACCCGATGCACCGGGTTGTATCTACAAGTACCCCAACGAATTCCTTGCTTTCCTTTGCGTTGGCGGCGGTTGCATTCTTGATGGGAAGAACTGCCGCACCGACGGTGGCTGTCGTCGCCAAGAACTGTCTTCTATCCATGATTCGTCCTATCTAAAGACCGCAAAACTTCCGAACAGCATTGCTCAGGACCGCTTCTTGCCCGAGTGGCACTTCTCACAACCATTGCTTGCTTCCTTACCCGTACCCACTTCGTGGCACTTCCAGCACTGTTTGTGTATCACCACCTTGGCGCTGAGCGTTTCGTCGACAATGTTCTTCGGTCTGGTCCTGTGGCAGTCCTTGCACACATAGGTATTCTGTGCAGTCTTCTCTGATTCATGATGGCAGGTCTTGCAGTTGATCCATGACGAACCGAAGTAATCCGGATGCGGTGTGGTCAGTCGCCTGGCATTGATCTGGTGGTGGCAATCAACGCACTTGATCGAAAAGTTCTTGACGTGCATTTGATGGCGAAAGACAACTTCACCGACCGAAGAGGGAATGTTGATCACCGGCGGTATCTCCGGCGTGGCGGCCTTGGTGAGCGCTGCCTTTGAAACTGCGGTCTTGGAAGGCGCCGTGGTCGATGGCGCTGCCTCAGCAGGAAAACCGGCTGCGACAAGCACGACTACCGCAGCCGCCGCAAGGACACATCTCATCATGACGACCTCGCTATGGAGTTTCGATGGAAGAGCAGCTGCCTGGGACTTGCTATCTACTCAAAAAGGCGTTGGCAAACTCGCTCAGTAGCTTTTCATCGGCGTATGGCTTCCCGCCAGGGTCATCGCCTTTGTCCGTTGAGCCCATTTCGCGCCCCTCCATTTCGAGTCCTCGCGCAATTTCGGTGTACTTGTCGATTTCCTTGCGGTACCAGCTAATGGAATCGGTGCCGATCTTCAGGGAATGCAGTTCCTCGGAGAGGTTTGAAGGCTCGATGCAACACATCCAGCTCAGCTCGAAGGGCTTTGATGCGATCCACTCCGGATGTTCAACATGTTCCGTATTCACCAGAGTGATCCTTCCGCTGATCGGGGAGGAGATGCTGACGGTCTGGGAGTTCCTCTTAATCGAAAAGAGCGGCTCTCCCTTCTTGATTTCCTTGTCCGTTTTTGGCAACTCGACGGCATCGATCCTGCGGATTATCTTTCGCGCAAAGTCATCAATTCCGACACGCGCAGTGCCGTTCATTTCTATGTTGACCCAGGTGTGATTCGGGGAAACGAAGATCCCCGCGGGCACGTTGAATTCGTGCTTTGAATCGGATTCCTTGGTCGTTGGCGTAACCAAACGGACCGTCGGCTTCATTTGCCGCTCAAGCCGGTCCTTGCGCCTGATAAGGGACTTGTTGAAGAACGCAATTAGTTCGTCTTCCGTAAATGGCTTTTGGACATAATCCATTGCGCCATACTTCATCGTTTCAACGGCGGTTTCTATGGATGCGTAGCCGGTGATCACTATTACATCGATGTCGGGGCGCAGATGCTTTACGGCCTTGGTTACTTCCAACCCGTCCATTTCCGGCATCTTCAGATCGGTGAAGACGAAGTCGTAGCTGTTCTTGAGAATGAGCCCCAGGGCTTCGCTCCCCTTCTCCACTGTGTCGATGCTGTAGCCCGCGACGACGAGGATCTTCCTGAAGCTGTCCAGAATGATTGCTTCGTCGTCGACGGCCAGTATTCTCGCTTTGGGATCCTTAACCTCGACTCTCTTGAGCGTCTTTGCTTCCTCGGAAACATCGAGCTTCAATCCAATATCAAGCGCTGCTTCCCGTTCTTTTCTGAAAATATACGCGTAGTGAGAAGTCAACTATTACGAAAACAATGATCGTAACGACTACAATTAATAGGACCATTTTGTGCTCC
>JAERML010000090.1 GCA_016844425.1 Bacteroidota bacterium | reverse complement strand
CCCTCGGCTGTGCTGTCCAGGTGACTCCCCCATCAAATGTCAGCACCACCGTACCTGTGTCGCCAACTGTGCAACCCACGAGACCATTATGAAAGCGGAGACTGTTCAAGTCCCACGGTGTTCCGCTGGGGCGGGCTCCCCAGGTTGCTCCTCCGTCGGTCGTTCGTACAATCGTCCCTGACTTCCCGACTGCTATTCCATTGGTAGGGGTCAAAAGAAACACAGCGCGGAGTGAATTGGTGGTGCCCGACAGCAGTACAGTCCACGTGAGACCACCATCGACTGTGTGAATGACTGTCCCCGTGTCTCCCACAGCGATACCGTTCGATGCGTCTGCAAAGTGCACCCCGTTCAGATCTCTTGTGGCCCCACTTGCCCGCAGTACCCACGTGATGCCGCCATCAATTGTTCGGACAATCGTTCCATTTTCCCCGACGGCAATACCAACACTTGCATCCATAAAGACTATTCCCCGGAGGTTGTTGGTGGTACCTCCAACATAATGTTGCACTGTCCATGAGGCACCGGCATTTGTCGTCCTCAGAACTGTCCCTGCCGTCCCAACGGCAACTGCTGTGGTGGCATCAAAGACATGAACAGCGTTGAGGCGGTTCCCCTGGGGAAGAGGGTTGCGCCACTCCCATACAGTTTGTGTGTATGACGTGCCGGCCAGGTACAGAAGGACAGCTACACCGAGGTATGCGCGGATGACCCTCATACATCTCCTCTTGCATTTGTGAACGATATTAAAACCGCCACATCAGACCCACGACGAAGGTTCTTACCTCATAGTCAAGCGTCTCTCCAAGAGACTCCGGGTCACCAGAGGTGTTCGTCCTTTGTTTCACAAGACCGAATTCTCCCTGGACGTGCAATCCTCGCGTCCCTTGTTGGCGGGGTCAAGGGGCTCCTTAGAGTTGTGCTGACGCCGCAGATGTTCGTACTGTGCACGTACAGTGAGTTTCTTGACCGGCTTGAAGGACGTGGCAATGTAGATGAGTTCATCCCCCCGTGATCGATCGACCCGCTGAACGGTCCGGCGGTTGTTATCTGCCACGTCGAGGTCGTTGTTGAAGTCCATCAGATAGTCCGGCTCGTCGAGGACCATGACCTCCTCAGCAACCGGGCTTTTCACGGATTCGTACTCGTAACCCACGTCCGCGCTCCAACGTTTGAGAATGTCAAACCCCAGTTCCGCAGCACCGCGAAAACCCTTTTGATTCCTTCCCGAAAAGGGTTCATCGTATGTTCTGGCACGGTACCCCACCACGGCCATACCAGAAAGCCATGCGAGCGCACCATCAAAATGATGTTTGTAATCCACGCTGACGTCCCACTCGCGGTACGTTGCCGGCCTGTAAATTCTCTCGCCTTCATTGACGTTTCCCGTCAGGTCCGTGGCATCGGCAAGGTAGTTCTTCCAGAACAAAGATGGGACATATTCCGAGCGCACGCGGATCCTTCCAAGCTCTGACACCTTCTGCTGCGCGGAACCGCCAAGGGTAAGATGGCTCCGTTTGGGGTTCCTCGTGTATGGCTGATATCCAACTTCAGCCTGGAGTGAGAGAGGAAGACTGAACACCCCGTTTTCCGTCGATGCCTCGAACTCGAGAGAAGCAGGGATTATGACGTCTTCGATACTCTCCATATCCTTGTACCGACCACTCGTCTGGAACAAAGAGTCCCTTCGCTCCATCTTAAGCATCTGTGTCGTTGAGAGGTGGAATATGTTGTTGTCACGCTCCACTCCTATTCTGGGCTGCCATCGTGTGCTCCACCCGGTTGTTTCAGGTGGGAGCGACTGCTGAGCAATTGTGGACGCCACCAGCAGACACACACATGCAATGACAAGAAATCCGCGCACGACGTTCCGTCGACCCGGGTTACCCATCCACCCCATATCGTGCTCCTTCCATGTGTTGTTGCTCATTGATTCTCTTCGTCGTCCTCAGGAGTTGCGAACTCCGGGTTACGAATCCGCACCAGCATACTGTCACTGATCCCTCCCAGAAGCGAAATCTCGATCACATGGTGTCCCTCGAGGATTTCAAATTCGTATCTGTCACGGTCACCGACGATGAAACCCGGGAGGGCTGCTTCTGTATCCCTGGTTGCTCTGAAGACTTCCCAGTGTGCCGGCTTCCCGTCGAGTGACACCTGAACTGCATAACGTCCGGGCAAAGCGGACTCTGAAGTGACAAGAAGCCGGAACTCCGCGCGAAGGAATGACGGGCCCGTGAAGAGAACCCGCAACGGTTTCACGTGAGATGCGGCCCACCATTTCTGTGTTCCTTTGGGCAAGGGGAGCAACACTTCATTGGATTCGACGGGTTCTATTGTCGTCCATTCAACCCCCTGCGATTGCAGACTGAGAGTGACGAGTACAGCCGTTGAGACAAGGAGAACCGCTGCGACCGCCAAGACAATCCACCGCGTAATGCGCCAATGCACCGACTGCTTCCACTTGTCCTTCTGGATTGCCGGCCACACCTTCTTTTGAGCACGATCCACATCAAACGGGAAGTCCATCTCCACCCAGGGAAGACCGGTGATGTTCACGGCGTGAATGAAGACAGCACCACACATTGAGCGAACCGCTTCCATAACCCAGCTCTTCTTGCCATCGTGCTTGACACCGCTTCCACTCTATCGAAAAGGGCGGTCTGACCCTCGGAATCGAACGTGAGCATACCAAGGCTCTCACCGCGGATAAGCTCCGGCGCGAGGTCTTTTCCGAGATCCCAAACGCGGCCGTCGCGCACGAAGACCTTCGTCTGCTCCTGTCCGGAGCTGGAGCTTGCATCGAATGCGATGGCATTTCCACCTTTCGCCAGAAGCCGATCAAGAACCTGAGGATGGAACAGGAGGTCGCTGTTGATCAGAACGAAGGGCCCGGTGACCCATTGGCGGGCAAGCCAAAGGGAGTACAGACTGTTCGTCTCTTGATAGTGCGGGTTCTCAATATACTCGGCCCGGTACCCGACCACTCTACGCACCTCATCGGCTTTGTATCCAAGGACGACCAACACTTGGCCGATACCGGCATCTGCCAGCGCTTCAAGTTGATGTTCGATCAGCGGACGGTCGGCGATGCGCAACAAGCATTTCGGCAGACCATTCGACACTGTGCCGAGTCTACTGCCTACGCCCGCAGCAAGAATGACAGCTTGCAAGTCAGTCCAGCCCCTTTGATGATACAGTACGAAGCATATCCGTGGTGGTATCTTCCCCCACCCGCGTTCGATCAGCCCACCCATCAAACTCCTCCGGCGTTCCGTAGAAGCGGCACAGCCCTTCCCGCAATACCAACACGCGGTGACAATGAGCGATGATACCCGGATCGTGTGTGGCCCAGAGCGTAGTCCGCCCGCGTGTTGCTTCAAGAAGGAGTTTTGTCATGTGTTCGACCGAAGCGGCGTCCAGGCTCTGCGTCGGCTCATCGAGAAGCCAGATCCGTCCGTCACGCAGGAGCGCGCGTGCAATCGCGATCTTCTGTCTTTCTCCGCCCGAGAAGAGGCTTCCCTGGCGTCGGACAGGTGTGCTATAACCGTACTTCAGTTTCTCGATCCACCCATCGATCCCGCACCGTCCGGCTACTTCCTTCACCCGTTCAAAGGATGCTTCGGGGTTTCCCAGAGCGATATTCTCTGCCACCGTCAATGTGAAAAACGCACCGTGCTGGAATACCACACTGAAATGTGAGCGGAGGGATTCCAGCGCGTAGTCCTTTATATCCAGGCCGTCGACGTGAATACACCCCTGCTGAGGGTCAGCCAGGCGGAGAACAAGACGGAGCAAGGAGGATTTGCCGGCCCCGTTACTTCCGATAACAGCCACCCGCTCACCTGCATTGACCGTGAACGAGAGATCGGAGAGAAGCCACTTCCGCCCAATCCGACGGTTCCTCGCACCCTTGTATGACACCTGGTCGAAAGCGATGTCGCCTTTCAATATTGAGACGGACCGTGCAAGGGGCGAATTCCGAACCTCCGGGGCGGCATCCATGACCTGGATAAGGCGTTCGGCACATGCCATTGCCCGTCCGGACTGTGCCGCCTGTTGTGCAAACTGCCGGAAGGGACCATACAATCCCACAATGTAATGAACCACAAGCACGAGGCTACCAAGGGAAAACGTCCCGGCGTTGACTCCAATGGCTCCGAACCAGAGTGCAACACAGACACTCAAGGTCAAAAATGTCTCCATCCTGAACATCAAACTGGCGGAAAGCCGACGCACCTTTTGCTCTTCCTTGAGGCTCTTCTCGTTCCGACCCTCAAACCGGGAATCGCCGAGGTCTTGCGCACGGAAAGTCTGCAGTTCCTGTATTCCCTGGGCATCCTCTGCCACGATTGCTGCAAGCTGGCCTTCTCTTCGTCGGTTCCTTCTTGCAGCCCTCAGAATCCTGCGACCCGTCCTTCCCATAACGAAAAGGGCGAGACCACCGCACAAAGCAACGACAATGCCCAGGCGCCAGTCCAACCAGAGGACGACCCCGATTGATGAGAGAAACATGAACACCACCTGAACCGATCGTACGAGAACGCCGTTCACTCCGCGACGGAGTCGTGAGGTGTCGGACACAATGCGAGTGACCAGCTCTCCCACGTCATGCTGTTCATGAAACGCAATGGAGTGAGAGAGGACATGACGGAAAAGGCGGTTGCGGAAACTAAAAAGAACCCGGTTCCCCAATCCCGAAAGAAGAATCAGTTGCCAATACTCTGCAAGTCCTGCCAGAGTCGAGATGACCACATATGACAGGCTCATGACCACAAGACCCGCTGCAGCGTCGAGAGGAAGCCATGGGAACACTGGTGTGGATCCGGAAAACGAATCGATGACAAGCTTCAACGGCCATGGTTGTGCAAGGCGCAATGCGATAACCGTGCCGCTCAGGAGCCCACCCACCAGCAGGAGCACCTTGTGTGTTCGGGCATACGGCCAGAGCAAGAGGACCAGGCGACGGGCGTCCGACCACGTGCGGAGCAACCTCCATTGGTGTTTCCGCGCCTTCTTTTCTGTGGAGTCGATTTCACTCATGATTCACGGAGAACCAGTTGAGGATCCATTCGACTGCCTTTTCCGTCGCGTGTCCGGGATGGAAGAACATATCCTTTGCCATTGCTTGCCTGACCGCGCTCTTCGCTTTCGGGTGCGAGAGTGACCAGCGCACGGCCTCGACAACCTCATCGGGCCAGCGCGCCGTCTCCCCTCCCTTGCGTCCCCACGTGTCCAGGTCCAGCGAGAGCCCCTTTTCCTGTACGGCCGCCAGCATCTGGGGAACATCGATGAATACCATTGGACGATCTAGGAGTGAGTATTCGCTCGACACCGACGATGCATCCGAAATCAACAAATCTGAGACGAACAGACTCGGAACAATGTCAAGATCCGTCACAATCTTGGTGTGTGTATCTTCGAGCTTCAGAAGCCGTTTTGGCCAGTCGATGATTTTGTCCCGTGGATGATCATGAGGTTTGATGAGGAGATCATACTTTCGTGTTTCCTGAAGGCGGCGGATTACTTCTTCACCCATGATTTCCAGTGAGTTGTTTCTCTGCCCCGTGGGGGCATAGAGAATAACGGGCCGTCTCCCCGATAACCCGATGCGTCGCAGAAGAGCGCTTCTGTTAAGCGTTCCATCAACCATCCGATCGAGCTTGGGGAAACCTATCGGTACCATCCTCAGGTCTCCCTTTCTTATCAGTTGGTTTTCCTGGAAGAGCCTCATCTGATACGGCCCAACGTTGAAGAGGTAATCGTAGATGAGGATATCCCGGCGAACCGCCATGTTACGGAAGGAGATTCCGTGAAAGAGGTGGATGCGGGTCCGATCGGATCGGGGAAAAACCCCCGACACAAAACTGCAGATGACCATATCGAAGGATTCTCGCTTCATACGCTCGAGCGGAAGAATCTTCTGGTTGGGGATGCGGAACGAACGAAAGACTCTTTCTATTCCTTGAATGGGAGGTGGGTCTTCCTGTCTGGGGGGTTGCCCCACAGAATAGTAGATGTCTACGGAGGGGATTCGGGAGAGTCTTGCATTGATCGGCTGGAAGCAGACAAAATGCACGGGGGCGTAGCCGCAGAAGAGTATGCGTCGCTTTGGTTCCTTCCTCATGGTAAGGTGGCCAGGTCTGCTAAAGAACTGCCGGCCTTCAACTTCAACGGCTTGGGCTTCACGATCTTAACTACCAAGCAACTCCTGTGCCACCCAACCGACATTGCGTAGTGGAAATGTGGTCCTCCTGTAGGTACATACAACTAAACAAGATAGAATTCCCACAGTCAAAGTCAACGTCGGGAAAGGAGGTATTGTCCTCGAAGGACAGTACCGAGAATGACTATTCGGTATGGCGATTGCGGGATATGTTGCACACAACCCCCAATCCCATGCGGCGACCAGGGGACAGTTCAAGTGTGGAAGCCAGAGGACTGATACGGGCCCGGCTGGGACCCTTGATTCAACATGATGCTGATGGAGGCGTTTTGGCGCTCGTGATCGGGTTGAAGTAGCATTGACTTTCGCGGTTCACAACCTTACATTCACAAACAATTCGTTCCTTCCCAAACCGGAATACTATGGAGCAGCAGGCTGTTGTAACGCAAATGCTTGTGCAACTCACAGGCGGCAACCGCGCCGTCGTTGATGCTCTGATGCCTCTCGTCTACGAGGAGCTTCACCGTATTGCCGAGCGAAGCCTCGGTCGCGAGCGACATGAGCATACACTCAACGCCACCGCCCTTGTTCATGAAGCCTACCTGAAGCTCGTCGACCAGGAGCGGATAACATGGCAGAACCGGGCACATTTCTACGGGATCGCCGCCCAGGCGATGCGCAGGATTCTGGTAAATTATGCTGAAGCCCGGAAGGCGCAGAAACGTGGTGGTGGAGAGGCACTTGTGACATTCAACGACGACCTGATGGGGAAGGAAACCCGCGCTGGAGAACTCGTTGATCTGGATGAGGCTCTCACGCGTCTCAAGTTGCTGAGCGAGCGCCAGGCAGCAGTAGTGGAGTATCATTTCTTTGGCGGCCTCACCCATGAAGAGATCGCTGAAGTGCTGGCTGTCTCCCTTCCTACC
>JAERML010000313.1 GCA_016844425.1 Bacteroidota bacterium | reverse complement strand
TGACGACGGAAACGATCCTTCTCCGGTCATCCTGTCTGATCGGGAGGGTTGCATTATCATTAGAAAGAACTGTGATGGCATCGCGGGCAACCGTGCGGGCGAGCTTCTGATGCTCACGAGATGCGACCTGGTCCGCGATGGACTCGATATCAACGTACCGGTTCTTATGAAGACCTATCTTCTCTTTCACGTCCAGCACTTTCCGGACGGAAGCAGTCAGCCGTTCTTCAGAGATCTCGCCGCTTTTCACCGCTCCAAGAAGTGCGTTGACTGCGATCTGCACATCGGCCGGCATCAACACAATGTCCGCTCCCGCCTGGAATGCCCTCACAACACCCTCCCCGATGGAGAACCCGCGTGTACACCTTGCATATCCATCGCGTCGGTAACGACAAGCCCGCGGAAACCAAGCTCGCGCCGGAGAAGATCCGTTACAATCGGCCGCGACAGAGTGGCGGGAATACCGGGGATGGAATCAAGAGAGGGAACGGCAATATGGGCGATCATCATGGACATGACACCATTTTCGATGGCAGCCCTGAACGGCACCAATTCCATGCTGTCCAACCGCACCCGACTGAGCGCGAGAGTAGGAAGCTCGAGGTGAGAGTCAATGGCGGTGTTGCCGTGACCAGGGAAGTGCTTCGCAGTGGAGATCATTCCACCATCGTTCGTCCCTCTTGTGAAGGCGGCCACCATGGTTGCAACGAGGTCCCGGTCACTACCGAATGAGCGGGTGTTGATGACCGGATTGTCAGGATTGTCGTTGATGTCGGCAACCGGAGCGTAGGTTTGATGTACCCCGAGAGCTCTCCCCTCCTTTGCTATCGCCCGGCCGATTCTGTAGGCGTGCTCCGCATTCCGTGTCGCACCGATGGCCATGGCGTCAGGGAAATACGTTCCCCGTCGCACCCGCATTGCCAACCCACGCTCAAAATCGCCAGAGACAAGGAGCGGCACCTTTGCGAGGCGCTGCATCCTATTGAGCAAGATGGCCTCTTCGTAGACGTCTCCCTGGAAGATGATCAGCCCCCCCAGCTTCTCCTCCAGCACCATTCGCGTGAGCCGCTTGTATTCGTCACTCTCCGTGCTGATGTAGTGGCCGAACCCCCGTGCCATCAGGATCTGGCCAACCTTCTCATCCAACGTCAGAGTCGCGAGAACAGAGTCGGTCCAGCGTCCTTCCACGCCGAAATCGTGAGAATGGATGTGTTCACCGCCAACGGAAGATGGTGAGAGAGAAGCTTGTCTTAACGGAGAGGCACAAGAAAGAACCAAGACCAGCGGAGAGTGGAAGTGCCGATTCATGATGGCCGGTCAGCCCTTCTTCGACCGCTCGATCGCCATTAGCACGGCCCCATGCGCAGGGGAATGCATCGGTGGGCGGACATCCACCTGCGGAAGCATCTTCATGATCTTGAGATGAAGGGTATTACCGTAGACCGTTTCGTGGTCAATCAGACCACCGCACATCACCAGACCCACCTTGCGGAGGATACCCATCTTCATCACAATCACGCGGGCCTGATCCGCAAGATGGGACGCTGCCTGCTGGAGAAGCCGCTGCGACACCAGGTCGTGGTCCGATGCCGCTTCCATCACGAGGGGTGCGAGTTTGGAGAGCTCGAATTTATCCTGATAGACAGCAGTAATCAGATCGTCCCGTGTTTGCCAGTTGAGTTTTCGCGCAAACAATTCCTTCAACTTTGTTGACCCTCCCCGACCGTCGAGTACGAGCGTCACCAGTCGCAACGCCTCCCGCCCGATGTAGTACCCACTTCCTTCATCTCCCAGGATACGACCCCAACCGCCAACCGTGATCACCTCCCGGCGTTCCGTTTTTCCCGTCACGATCGATCCTGTTCCGGCGATAATGACGACCCCTGGGCCACCCCCGAATGCCCCCTCTAATGCGGCGCGAGAATCAGTCTCAACGGTGATCGGGAGCGCCTTCGACGTCTCGTTTTCGAACAACCTGGCAAGCGAGTCCTTGATCTTTTTCCGGTTCGTCTCTTTGCCCGCGCCGGCAAGAGCAAGGACGATGGACTGAAGCTCATTCGGCTGACAACGGAGATCGTCGCAGCACTTGGTGATAAGTTGATGGAGATTCTTGGCAGCAGCTTCAAAGCCTACGACGTTCGGGTTGGAAGCTCCCACTTCGCGACGGGCAAGGATGTTTCCGGAGAGATCGGCAATGAGGCCGGCGGTTTTCGTCCCTCCTCCATCCACACCTAACACAAGCGGTTTGCGGCTCATGGGAAATTGAGGTTTGTGCGGTCCTGAAACGGGGGATCCTACACGTTGGAGCGCGGCAGCTGTACTGGAAGCTGCTGAATTTTCAACAATTTATCGAATTATGGCGTGAGAAGCAAGGTAAGGTGGGGAGAGAAAGAACTGGAGGAAGCCTAACGATAGACGTTCCCTTCGGCGGCGCGAACAGTATTCTTCATCAACATTGCGATGGTCATCTTGCCGACGCCACCTGGAACCGGAGTGATTGCCTTCGCAACCTTTACGGCCGACGCAAAGTGAACGTCGCCAACGATGCGCGATCCGTTCTTTGCCGCAGGGTCCTGGATACGATTGATCCCAACGTCGATCACGACACATCCCTGCTTGAGCATGTCGCCGGTAATCGCTTCCGGCTTCCCGATGGCAGCGATGACAATGTCCGCCTGTCGGGTGAAGGAGGCGATGTCGCGCGTCCCGGTATGGGCAATCGTCACGACCGCGTTCGCTCCCTTTTGCTTCTGCAGGAGGATGTTCATAACTGGTTTCCCGACAATGTTGCTGCGCCCCACCACAACTACATGTTTGCCGGAAGGATCATTGCCGCTACGCACGAGCAGTACCTGGACAGCAGGGTCGCAGACAATCCTGTCCGATGACGAGCTTCCCAACGTTGATGGGATGAAATCCATCAACATCCTTCCGGTAGTCGATCGCCTCGATGATTCTGTTCTGGTTGATGTGCGGCGGGAGCGGGAGCTGGACGAGGATACCATGGATTGCAGGGTCGGCATTGAACCGATTGATGAGAATAAGCAACTCCTGCTGTGAGACCGATGCCGGAAGTCGCTCGGTCACGGAATGGAATCCCATCTCTTCACACGCCTTCCCTTTCGAACGGACGTATACCTGGGAAGCTGGATCCTCCCCCACCAGAATAAACGCCAGTCCGGGCGTAATGCCGCGCTCCCGCTTCAATCGGTCGGTCTGTTGCCTCACTTCATCTTTGATTTGGTCGGCAATCACCTTGCCGTCAATGATTGTTGCAGGCATAAGCTCTGTAAGTACTTAAGAAACTCTGAACCACAGAGAACTCAGAGAATAAACAGCTGGAAATATCATATCCTATTTTCTTCTCCTCCGCGGTCTCTGTGATCTCTGCGGTTGATTCTTTTCAGTCAATTGTGGTAGACTTTATCCGAACGCCGGAAACACCACGCTCTCCATTTTCAGGGCGCGGCCGGTTTCCATGTCTGCCTGCACATAGACGCCGCACAGCCGAACGTCGTGCGACGCCACTTCGTACTTGTGAGGGGTTTGCAGCATGATCCGCTTGAGGGCCTGCTCTTTCTTCATTCCCAGCACCGAATCATACGGACCCGTCATCCCGACGTCAGACTGAAACGCTGTGCCACGCGGCAGAATTCTCCCGTCCGCTGTCGGGGTATGTGTATGCGTGCCGATCACGGCCGTCACTCTCCCATCCAGGTGCCAGCCCATTGCCATTTTCTCGGCAGTGGCATCGGCATGGAAATCGACAAAAATCACTTTTGTTTCCTCATGCATCTTTGCCACCGCCCAATCCGCCGTCTTGAACGGGTCGTCAATCGGCTGCATGTAGACGCGGCCCTGAATGTTCAGAACACCCACTTTTCCTTTCTCACCCAGATCAACAACAATGAATCCGTTGCCCCCGTTCTCACGGGGATAATTGAGCGGACGGAGGATGCGGCGATCTCCGCCGAGGACCTTTCTACTGTCCCACCGGTCCCACACATGGTTGCCTGTGGTGATGACGTGAGCCCCAAGCTCGAAGAGCTTCTTTGCATGGTCCTCTGCAATGCCTTTTCCCTCCGTAGTGTTCTCTCCATTGATGATGAGAAGATCCACTGCATATTTCTTCACATAGTTGGGGACAAGTGTGATGGCGAGATCGAGGCCCGGCTGTCCTACGATGTCGCCGACGAAAAAGATGTTCATAGTGTTAGGCACAGCGTTCTGGTGATAATCTGTAATGGATGAGCCGATTGGAGTCTCTGCACAGGCAGGCGGCACGGCACAATATAGTGACTTTGCCATGGAAAGAACAGGGGAAAAATCCACTACCGCTCGGGAGGTTGGTTGCATTTCTCTTCATGTTAAAATACCTTACACCATCGCCGCGTACCAACGGTAGTGTTTCATCTCGATTTCCCTTCCCGGTCCTTGAACATGCGGAGTGTCGTTTCCATGAAAAGCACATTGTTGTTTCTCGCGCTGCTCCTTTCTTTTCCCGTCTGTTCAGCGCAAACCGCAAAAGTCGCCACCGGCATCGAGGTCCTCCGCGATCGGGGGTTTGATATCCTTCGCGGCAAGCGTGTCGGGCTCATCACCAACCCCACCGGCGTTGACGCGAGGCTGAAATCAACGGTGGACATTCTCTCAGAGGCTAAAGAGTTTACACTTGTCGCTCTCTTCGGCCCCGAACATGGCGTGCGTGGCGATTTCACTGCCGGAGCCCACGTGGAATCGCATACTGATCCGCAAACGGGACTTCCTGTCTACTCCCTGTATGGCAAAACCCGGAAACCCACGCCGGGGATGCTGAAGGGCATTGATGTCCTTGTCTATGATATTCAAGACATCGGATGTCGCTCCTACACCTACATCAGCACGATGGGCCTGGCTATGGAAGCCGCGGCGGAGCAGAACATCGAGTTTGTTGTCCTCGATAGGCCAAATCCGCTTGGAGGCTTGAAGATCGAAGGAAACGTTGTGGAGGAAGGCTACTCGTCGTTCGTCAGCGCATTTTCCATCCCCTATGTCTATGGGCTGACCTGCGGGGAGCTTGCAACAATGCTCAACGAGGAAGGAATGCTCGGTGGTAGCATGAAATGCAAACTGACGGTTGTACCGATGAAAGGATGGGCGCGAGAGATGAGTTTCGCGGAGACGGGACTCCCGTGGGTGCCAACGTCGCCGCATATTCCGGAACAAGCCTCACCGCAATATTACGCGTGCAGCGGCATCCTCG
>JAERML010000089.1 GCA_016844425.1 Bacteroidota bacterium | reverse complement strand
GGTTTCGAGTCGTAACAGATCACTCCGACATAGAGGGCGTCATCGTCATACAAGAGGCGAACAGAGGTTACCTCGGAGGGAAGCGCACCTTCGTCGTGATCGAACTTGGTAAAATCAAGAGCTGCCGGTGCGGTATGCCACTGTGAATCATTCACCATCCCGTCGATCACGGGTGGTTCTTCCGTTCGAACTGCTGTGATGATCTTCAGCGATGTACCGCCAAGAGAGGGCATTGCGCAGAGAGCCCAACAGCAGGAGAATATCAGTCCACGCGTGAACATCTGTTCCAAACTGTGGATGAAAAAATTGCCTTTAGAGCACGTGCAAGATAGCGCGCCTGTCGCAAAGAATCAATCAAGGTTCACGGAATGTTGTTGGTGGGGTGATAGGTAACACGGGAAGAGGTGGAGCTTATCCCATCGACCGGCAAAGACCGACGACGTTCTCGATGTGGTAGGTGTGCGGAAACATGTCGACCGGCTGTACTTCACTAATTATATATGTTGAATTCTGACACAATAGCTTCAGATCGCGTGCTTGGGTGGCGGGGTTACAACTGACATAGACTATCCTCTCTGTGTTGAGTGCAATGAGAGCGTCTACGACTTTCTCATGCATTCCCGATCGCGGGGGATCAACAATGATCACTGTTGGTGGTGGCGCATCTGTCATCCACTCCATCTCTCTGGTCAGCCTGTCCTTCAGATCACCAAGGACGAAACGACAGTTGCTGACACCGTTCAGCGCAGCGTTGTTCCGGGCATCTTCCACAGCCGCGGCAACCGCTTCAATGCCGACAACCTCTGCAACATCCTCCGCCACGTACAACGCGATCGATCCCGTGCCCGAATAAAGGTCGTAGACCACATCCCTTTTTTGAAGACGCGCCATCCGCCGTGCGGTAGCATACATCTGCTCGGCCTGGAGCGTATTCGTCTGAAAGAACGAGTTAGCAGAAATGCGGAAGGTTTTGGTCCCGATTCGTTCGGTGATAACACCGGAGCCGTGGTACACAACCTCGCGGTCCCCAATGGCCACCTGCGACTTGCGGTCCGTGATGTTGTTGACAACGGTGGTAATCGACGGTGCTACCACGAGCAATTCGGCAGCGAGGAGGCTCATCATCTCCGGCCTGTCGTCCGACGTCACCAGATTTACCATCAGCTCGCCCGTATGCTTGCTCTCACGGAGGACCAGGTTGCGGAGGTAACCGGTGTGTCTGATGGTGGAGTATATTGGAAGGTGGTGTTGAACAGCAAACGCGCGCACAGCATTCAGAATTCTGTTTCCGGTGTCGGATTGCAGGTGGCACTCATGCAGATCGAGCACCCGGTCGTACCGCTGCGGGATGTGGAGACCGAGGGCAAAGCGGTCGGTGACCCCGGGCGCTTCGCTCTCCAGCTCCATTTCCTCCCTGGTCAGCCAGCGTTCCCCGAATGAGAACTCCATCTTGTTCCGATATGAATAGATGTCCTCCGCACCTAGTGTGGGGTTGACGACGATTCCACGAAAGCCTCCGATCCGTTCCAGCGCGTCAACCACGTGCTGACGTTTGAAATTGAGTTGCGCATTGTAATCGACATGTTGCCATTTGCATCCGCCACAGGTGCCGAAGTATGGACACCGCGGTTCAGTGCGGAGTGCTGACTTCGTCAGCACCTCTACCACTTCTGCTTCAGCGTGTTGCTTCGTTACCTTTTTCACGACAACCCGCACCTCGTCACCCGGAACACCACCCGTGACAAACACGACCTGCCCGTCTACGCGGGCAACACTTTTGCCCTCAAACGCGAACGATTCCAGATGCAATGTGATTTCGTCGCCTCTGTTCATCGCTTAAGGCCGAGTTCTTTGTTGATCTGTTCCAGCTCTCGCGTCAACTCGTTCCATGTGAAGTATTCCGCCGCGAGGTTTTTCTCAAGCCCCTTGATCCGGGCTGTCACCATCTTCACTTTCTCACCATCTTTGTAGAAATCGGGGTCCATCATCATCCTCTCACACTCCTTCTTCTCCGCTTCCTTCTTCTCAATTGACTTCTCCACTGATTCGAGCTTCTTCTGCACCGGCTTCGTTCGTTCATACCGCCGTTGCCGTTCCTGTGCTTCCAGTCGCTTCCGTTCTTTGTCACTGATCTGAGGTTCCAGAGTCTTTGGCGTAACAACTCGTGTTTGCATGGACAGTTCTTTTTGTTTAGAGGCGATGTACTCGCTCACGTTGCCGAGATATGCTTTAATCCTTCCCTTACTGAACTCCACCACTTTGTTCACTATCGGATCGAGGAAGTCACGGTCGTGGGAGACGATGACGTAGCTCCCCTCAAACTCCGCAAGCGCAGCCTGAAGGATGGTCTTCGATCGCATGTCAAGATGGTTCGTCGGTTCATCCATCACGACCAGGTTGCATGGCTCGAGGAGCATTTTTGCCAGTGCCAGTCGGCTCTTTTCGCCGCCAGAGAGTACGCTCACTTTCTTGAAGACATCATCACCCCGAAAGAGAAAGCACCCCAGTAGATTCCGGAGCTGCTTTCGAATCTCTCCCGTAGCCACATCATCGACAGTCTGGAGCACATCCCGGTTCGGGTTCAGTTCTTCTGCCTGGTGCTGGGCGAAATAGGTGATAATCGTGTTGTGGCCGACCGTGCGTTCGCCGGCATCGAATGGCTCTACGCCGGCGATTATTCTTGAGAGTGTGGACTTCCCCGCGCCATTCACGCCAACAAACGCGATCCTGTCCCCCTGGTCAATGTCGAAATCAATCCCCTCAAAGATCTTGTGGCTTCCATAACTCTTGTGCAGACCCTTGATTTCCATGGGAACGCGGCCACCCCGCGGGGCCGGTGGAAATCGGAAGTGGATTCCGGACTCCTCATCCTCGATCTCGACGAGGTCCAGCTTTTCCAGTTGCTTAATCCTGCTTTGCACCTGACGTGCCTTGGTCGCCTTGTACCGGAACCGCTCAATGAACTGTTCCGTTTGCTTGATCTGCTGCTGCTGATTTTTGAAGGCTGAAAGTTGAAGTTCTTTTTTTCCCGCCTTCTCCACAACGAAGAACGAATAGTTGCCCGCATACTCCGTCAGTTTGCTGAGACTTAGTTCGTAGGTCTTGGAGGTCATGTTGTCGAGAAACCGGCGGTCATGGGAGACTATCATCACGGCTCCCTCGTATGACTTGAGGTATTCTTCGAGCCACTGAAGAGAATCCAGGTCGAGGTGGTTTGTCGGTTCGTCGAGCAGCAAGAGAGACGGTTGCTGGAGGAGCAGTTTCGCCAGCGCGATACGCATCTGCCATCCGCCGCTGAACTCCGCCGTTGGCTTTTCAAGGTCCGCGGGTAGAAACCCGAGTCCCATCAGCACCTTCTCGATTTTCGCCTTCATCCGGAAGGCGTCCGAGTCCTCCAGTTTATGTTGCAGCTCGCCGTACAACTCCAACAATTCCTGGAACTCTTCCGTTGCATGATCTACCTCTCCCATGCGCTGGTGGATTTGTTCAAGGCGCTGTTGCACGTCAAGCACATCCCCGAAGACCGTCTCCACTTCCCCATACAACGTCTTACCCGTTGCGTGCATCCCTTCTTGCGGCAGGTACCCCACTGTTACGTACTTTGCCCTCGCAAGCTCGCCACTCTCCGCGTGTACTTCGCCTAGCAGGAGTTTGAGAAGCGTTGACTTCCCCGTGCCGTTCGAACCGACAAGGCCAATCCGGTCATGCGGCCCAATGCGAAAGGAGATATCCTTGAATAAATATCTCCCGCCATATTGAAGTGATATGGTGACTGCTGAAATCATGGGAAACCAATATACGGAAAAATGGGGAGGGAGAAAAACGACGGGGAAGAGTCGAACGGTGGAGTTCTCAACTCAGGCTTTGAGAAACGTCAAGATGATCTCAAACAGATCATCCGGCGCGTCTGCATGTACCCAATGGCCGGCGTTTTTCACGGTGAGGATTGTCGATCGAGGAAAGAAATGTTTGATGAGTTTCTTAGCGTCATCGAGAATGTATGTCGACCTCCCACCTCTTACAAACAGCGAAGGCTTGTCGAATCTTGCCGGGAGGGGAATACCCTTGCTGATTTCACCATAATGCTTCTTCAACGCGGGCAGGTTCATTTTCCATTTGAACTTTCCAGTTTCATCACGTGCAAGGTTCTTCAACAGAAAGTGCACGGTGGCGGGCTCCGGGATCTTCACTGCCAGTGCCTCCTCAACCTCCTGTCGATGCGAATACATCCTGAGATCAAGAGAACTGAGAGCCTCAAAGATATGGTCGTGCCGCCGCCCGTAGGCCTTTGGAGCGATATCAACGACAATCAGTTTATCCACAAGCTCCGGGTACATCACGGCACACTGCATGGCGGTCTTTCCCCCCATGGAGTGTCCGAGCAAATAGGCGCTTGCAAGGGAATGGTCGCGCATGAATGTCCGCACATCCTCGACCATTGCATCGTAGCTCATGACGCTGCTATGAGAAGAGCGGCCGTGATTCCGGGCGTCGAAGGTGTATACATGAAAATGGTCAGCAAGCCTTCGGGCCAGTGTCGCCCAGTTGTCCAGCGACCCGAGGAGACCGTGTAGGATGATGAGCGGACGGCCCTTGCCGTAGGATCGGAAATGGAGGTGCACGTTGTTCAGAGAAGGGTCAGACTGACACTTTCACAACTGCCTTGTGGACAACGCCCTTCGACACCATGGGGGCGTGGGCATCGGCGGGAAAGAAAATCGCAAACGACCCCGGTGTGAGAACAACCCAACTTTCCACAGGGTCAGTGAACGTCATGAAATCCGTTTCTGGATCGTATGGCTTGCCTGGGTGCTTGCAGGTTGAGGTTCCCCGCCATCCGATCCGTTCCTCGCCATCGATGCAGTAGTGGATATCGATATACTTTCGGTGTGCTTCAAGTGGTGCATCTACTTCCTTCTTGCCGCGGTCCTTTGAGATCATGATGTAGAGATCATTTCCCGCAAGCTCTCTCTTCTCCAGGGGCATCTGTGCAAGCGCACTTTGTTCGAGAAACTCAAACGCTCGGGGAAACAGGGAATGAAGACCGTAGTAACGGTGCGAGTGTTCCTGCCTGTCGAGTATCATGGTGAAATACCGTTGCGTCTCTTTTCCTGTTCAAGACCGAGTACCATCCCCAAACAACGGCGGCCGGGAGATGAACAGACACTCGCGGCAACCGAAAAGGATCGTGGGGGGAATTACTTCACGTAATATTTCAACGGGTTTGGATCGACGCGACATTCCTCTGCAATCCGAATCCGGTCAATTTTGTTGTCATCACGCAGCTTATAGAGTCGCGGCACCATTTTATCACGCAGTTCGATCTGTGTCATCGGATTGATGAAAATACTGGTCCCGCCTTCAAAGCCCGCCGGCACGTTCACACGCCACTTCACCAGCACGTGCCACGGCATCTTGTAAACAGCGTCGATTGGTGTGTAGTACCACTCCTCGTTGCAAGAGATCTGGCTGCCCATCGCTGCATGGACGGCATGGACCAGATTGCTGACCCCGCGGATCTCCTCGTCGGAATGCTCATACGGCCTGCCCGCCTGCCCGCGGGAGTAGATCTCGATGGTCGGGTAGCGGTGACCGAGTCCTGCAAAGGCAATGGCGAAGTCGTTTTCGGCAAAAACCAGGTTATGGTGCGCGGCGAAGTTTGCGCCGTATTCGTTGAAGACGTTTGCATCCTCGCGCACCATCTTGATCTGGTTGTCGATTGATGCGCCCCACTCATCCAGCGCTACCATTTGCTTGTGGAGATGATCGAAGGACGCCCCGGCCGGCCGGAGCCAGTTCTGGAATACGCTTACGTACCTGACATACCTGTTCGTCAGGGAGATGTCGTGGATCGCCTCAATAGTGAACTTGAAGTACCGGAAGTGCTCCTCAAGCGTCATCTCGCCGGAGGAAAAGAGTTCACTGTCGTGTGTTGCCCCCTCTGTGAAATGTCGTTTCGCAATGATCAACTCATGGCCGCCGCCGAAGAACGCGTCGGCGATTGTCAGCTTTTCCGACATCGGCATTTTTTCGATCTGTTCGTCGGTCTTCCCCTCTTGGCGGAGCTTGTAGTGAATGATGTCGGTGATGTGCTTTAAGCCGACAGGGTTGGCAAGGTAGTCTTCCTTCCATTTCTGCCGGGCAGCAGCCATCTTGTACGCGTAGTTCTTCCGCCAATAATCCAGTGTCACAATCTCAAACATGTTGCCGACACGACGGAACTCTGCGGTG
>JAERML010000312.1 GCA_016844425.1 Bacteroidota bacterium | reverse complement strand
ATGCGGGCATCCTGTGGTGCGTGGGTGCCACAAGAATCAACCATATAAGCCTTAATGCTTCTAAAGCATGGGTGAAGAGCTGTTATGTTCCAAACTCTTCAAGAATGATCTCAGGTCCGAGAATGTCGGGAGGATCCTCGTGGTGCACGCCAGAACCCAGCCGGGGATATCCTGCAATGATATTGCGGTAACCATGTAGACCGGTTTCCCAAAGTACCTGGCAATCGTCACCTCACCCTTCGTGCCGGCGCCACGCATGGCTGATTCATCCCAATAACAAACCCTGAGGTCGGATCGCCCGGCGATTTCCTTGCAGTCAATCTCAACCAGTCTCTCAACGATCTCTTTGTATTTGGAGGGGTCCTTTGCCTTGAGAGCGCGGATGTCAACGCCAGGGTAGTGTGTCCGGAAAAAACGATCGCTCTCGTGGTTGGGGTTGAAGACAGTCCATCCGAGTCCGAGTTCAGACTCTATCCATGTCTGCAATGCGTGTCTCCAATCGCGTCCCTCATTCTCGGCGTACTCCATGCCGCCTGAAAGATAGACGTGTGGTTGTGATTTCATCCGCGTTCCGATGGTTCAGCTTGCCGCTTCCAATGCGAACACATTAACGCCCGGAAGAAAGACACCATACATCAACCACATTGCGCCACCAACACTGAATGGGATCGTCAGATTATCGTCAACGCCAATGGGAGAGGCTTCCACCACAGCGCCGATGAAAGCGGCAGCGATTCCGATTGCGTATTCGGCGGGGAGGTAGCCGACTTTTGGCGACAGGACGACGACGAACGCTGCACTGACAAAAAACGCCGCGGTGCCCTCAAGACTTTTCTTCATAAAAGGACGGCGGCCAAACTTTCTTCCGATCAATGCAGCGACCGTATCGGAAACGATCAGGATTGCAAATGCGGTAATGAAGATGACTTTGGGAAAGATCAAGATCCCGAGTGTTGCGGAGAGGAGGACATAGGTTGCACCGTTGAGCCGTTTTTCCTTTTGGTCCTTTTCGTGGGCCCGGAGGAGCCAGCCGAACCAATCGTGGTACACTGCACGGAGTGTCGGCGACAAGAGTCGTGCAAGATCGCTTAGACTAAACAGGAGCGTCAACGGCACGAGCATGGTGAGTACCGTTGACTTCGATACGAATGAATAGACGATTGGGATGGAGAGTGAGCAGAGATGGATTGCCTTACGGGCAAGCTCGCCGGAATAATTCCGCTCGACATCCGGAGGGTTGTTCATTGCTTGACGCTGGCATCCGCACCCGGCGAACCGGAGGCTGTTGCACCAGCGACCTGAGCCGGACGTCCATTGCCGCTTCGATCAATGGGTGGAAGCTGCTCACCTTTGATGATAATATCGATCTCGCTGGAGTCGAGGATCTCGCGTTCCAGTAGTGCCAACGCCAGCCGGTGAAGTATCTCCACCCTCTCCTTCAGGATCCGATCGGCACGCTTCATCTGAGCATCGACGATGCCTTTGATCTCCCTGTCGATGGCGATCGCAGTATCTTCGCTGTAGTTCCTGTGTCGGGTGATCTGTCGCCCGAGGAAGATCTCCTCATCTTTTTGGCCATACGTCAACGGCCCAAGTTTATCGCTCATTCCCCATTCGCAGACCATCTTGCGGGCGAGTTCGGTTGAGCGCTCAATGTCATTGCCTGCCCCGGTGGTGAGTTCTCCGAAGATCAGCATCTCAGCCGCACGGCCTCCGAGTGCGTACGCAATCATCGCTTCAAGGTACGGCTTGGAATAGGTATGCTTCTCGTCGATGGGAAGGTATGTCGTCAATCCAAGCGCACGACCTCGTGGAATAATCGTCACCTTGTGGACGGGGTCGGCCTCCGGGATCATTTTCGCGACGAGCACATGACCGATCTCGTGATAGGAGGTGACCTTCTTTTCCTTGTCCGAAATGATCATGCTCTTCCGTTCCATTCCCATCATCACCTTGTCCTTTGCTCCTTCGAAGTGAAGCATATTCACAGCCTTGTCTCCCTGGCGTGCAGCAAGAAGGGCCGCTTCGTTGACGAGGTTGGCAAGGTCCGCGCCCGCGAGCCCGGGCGTACCTTTTGCAAGAACCTCGAGCTTCACATCCTCGGCGAGCGGGATGTTCTTTGTGTGAACACGAAGAATACCCTCACGACCTTTCACATCCGGCCTGTCAACAACTACCTGTCTGTCGAAGCGGCCTGGCCGCATGAGTGCGGGGTCGAGGACATCGGGACGGTTGGTGGCAGCAATAATGATGACGCCGCTATTCTGCTCGAAGCCATCCATCTCAACAAGCAACTGGTTCAACGTCTGCTCGCGTTCGTCGTGTCCACCGCCAAGTCCCGCTCCGCGGTGGCGACCGACAGCGTCAATTTCGTCGATGAAGATGATGCAGGGTGCACTCTTCTTCCCTTGCTCAAAAAGATCGCGCACCCGGCTCGCACCCACACCGACGAACATTTCGACAAAGTCTGCGCCGGAGATGGAGAAGAACGGAACGCCGGCCTCCCCCGCAACTGCGCGGGCCAGCAGAGTTTTTCCTGTTCCGGGAGGACCGAGCAAGAGCACTCCCCTCGGAATCTTGCCGCCAAGTTTTTGGAACTTCGCCGGCTCCTTGAGGAACTCGATGATTTCCATCAGCTCCGACTTTGCTTCGTCGGCACCCGCCACATCGAGGAATGTCACTTTCGGCGCGCCTTCGTTCAGCATTTTTGCACGGCTCTTCCCGAATGAGAATATCCCACGCGGCCCCGCGCCCCCTTGCATGCGACGCATGATGATCAGCCACACAACGAGCAACAACACCCACGGCAGGAACGAGATCAGCGCATTGATCCACGCATTGTCCTCCCGGACGAC